>NZ_JBHYWP010000014.1:79500-97551 GCF_042751845.1 Streptomyces sp. NPDC059398
CCCGCTGTCCCGGCGTGTGTCTGGGTGCGGCGGCGGGCGGCCGCGGTCGCCCGGCTGCCCCCCCCCCCCACCGCGCGGATCGCGGGGATCATGGGGGCCAAGCGCACCCCCGACCTGATTCCGCTCTGCCACCCGCTGGCGGTCTCCGGGGTGAAGCTCGACCTGACCGTCGCCGACGACGCGGTGGAGATCCTCGCCACCGTGAAAACCACGGACCGCACCGGCGTCGAGATGGAGGCGCTGACCGCCGTCACGGTCGCGGCGCTCACCGTGATCGACATGGTGAAGGCGGTCGACAAGGGGGCGGTCATCACCGACGTACGGGTCGAGGAGAAGACCGGCGGCAAGTCGGGCACGTACCGCCGCCCCGCGCCGGAGGGGACCGGAGCATGACGGCGCACTCCACTCCGCCCGCGCCCCGGGCGTACACCGCGCTCGTGGTGACGGCGTCGAACCGCGCATCCGCCGGGGTGTACGAGGACCGGGGCGGCCCGCTCATCGCCGAGGCGCTCACCGGACTCGGTTTCACGGTCGCGGGACCACGTGTCGTCCCGGACGGCGACCCGGTCGAGCAGGCGTTGCGCGAAGGGGTCGCCGCGGCGTACGACGTCATCGTCACCACCGGCGGTACGGGCATCTCGCCCACCGACCGCACCCCCGACGCGACCCTGCGCGTCCTCGACCGCGAGATTCCGGGCATCCCGGAGGCGATCCGCGCCGAGGGCCTGGCCAAGGTCCCGACCGCCGCACTCTCCCGGGGCGTCGCCGGACTGGCCGGCACGACCCTCGTCGTGAACCTCCCCGGCTCCACCGGCGGGGTCCGCGACGGACTCGCCGTACTGGGACGGCTGCTGGTGCACGCCGTGGACCAGATCCGGGGCGGCGACCACCCCAGACCCGCCGGGAGCATGAGCTGAACCTCTCACCGTGGCCCGTGGAACTGGCAGAAGGCCCAGTCGCCCTGCGCCCGATAAGACTGCGGGACCAGAAGGTCTGGCGCGAGGTGAACCGGCGCAACCGCGACTGGCTGCGCCCCTGGGAAGCGACCGTTCCGCCGCCCGCACCCGGCGGCCCGGTCGCGCAGCGCCCCACGTACCGGCAGATGGTCCGCCATCTGCGCGCGGAGGCGCACGGCGGACGGATGCTGCCCTTCGTGATCGAGTACCAGGGGCGGCTGGTCGGGCAGTTGACCGTCGCCGGTATCACCTGGGGCTCGATGTGTTCGGGCCATGTCGGTTACTGGGTCGACCGGGAGGTCGCCGGGCGGGGCGTCATGCCGACCGCGGTGGCGCTCACCGTCGACCACTGTTTCCGTACCGTCGGTATGCACCGTATCGAGGTCTGCATTCGCCCCGAGAACGAGCCGAGCCGACGGGTCGTGGAGAAACTCGGATTCCGCGAGGAGGGGCTGCGACCGCGCTATCTGCACATCGACGGGGCCTGGCGCGACCATCTGGTCTTCGCGCTCACCGCGGACGAAGTCCCCGACGGACTGCTCAACAGGTGGCGCCGGGCGCGTCCCGGGACGACACCGAAGCTGCCGTGAGGGTTCCCCGCCCCAGGTGCCGTGGCCGGAGGAAGACCCCGTAAATAAAATAAGTGTTCGAAATTGACGGCCAATCGGTCCTGACTCGGGCGTGAACACGCCCACATTCGGAGACTGTTGATCCGAACAATCACAAAAAAAGTTCGAGATATCAGCCGGATCGTGCGACACACCGGGCCAATTGGCAGATGGCCCCATGCGGACCCCTCTACGGTGTGAGGGTGAGCAGTAGTGGCCTCATCTACGCAGTCATCGTCGGGGCCTGGGCCGCCTACTTGGTGCCGATGTGGCTCCGCAGGCAGGACGAGCTGAACGAGGCCCGTCCCACGGAACGCTTCAGCACCGCCATCCGGCTGCTGTCCGGACGGGCGGGAATGGAGCGCCGGTACGCCAGGGAGCTTCAGGAGCGGGCAGCCGGTGAGGGTCTTCCCGACGATGCGGTGCCGGACAGTGCGACGAATTCCCCGAGTTCCGTCGACGTCCGGTCCTTCGCCGTGTCTCCGGACGACCCCGAGGACCAGACGGACCCGGCGCATCCGGCAGGCCGGACGGCCCGCCCGGAGCGGTCCGGCCGCAAGGCGCGCCGCGCCGCGCCCGCGGCCGGTCCCGCGGCGGAGCGCGCCCGGCGCCTCAAGGCCCTCGCGCGCCGCAGACGCACCACTGTGCTGCTCTTCGTGGCGTTCACCGCCGGCGCGGTCGTCGCCGCGGTCGGCGGCCTGGGCTTCCTCTGGGCACCCGCCGTACCGGGTCTCCTGCTGAGCACCTACATCGTGTATCTGCGGACCCAGGAGCGCCGGCGCTTCGCCTTCACGATGGACCGGCGCCGGGCCGAGGCCGCGGCGCAGCGGCTGCGCGAGAACCGCCCCCGCCGCCCCGGCGCGGGCGCGGGCGAGCAGCACCCCGACGCCGAGGCGCGCCACCCCGAGCCCGAGCCGGCCCCGGCCGTCTCCGCGCAGGAGGCCGGCCGCCGCGCCCTGGTCGAGCAGACCGACCACGCGGAGTGGGTCGACCAGCAGCGCGAGCGCGGACGGGAACGCGGCGACAGCTGGGATCCCGTCCCGGTGCCGCTGCCGACCTATGTCACCGCACCGGTCGCGCCCCGCGCGCCGGGCAGTATCGACCTCGGGGCCCCGGACACCTGGAGTTCGGCCCGCTCGTCCAGCGTGGCCGAACCGGCCTCCGGCGAGACCCCGGACGACGGCCCCGTCCAGGACCGACAGGGCCCGGCGGCCCGCCGCTCCCGCGAGCGCGGCCGCACCCCGCTCTTCGACCAGTACGAGGACGAGGACCGGCCCCGCGCCGCCAATGAATGACCGGCCGCGCGGGGCGTCCGTGACCAGCGGGGGAGCGGATTTCCGAGCACCCCTTCCGGGGTGCTAGAGTTTCACTCGTTGCAAGGGCCTGTGGCGCAGTCTGGTAGCGCACCTCGTTCGCATCGAGGGGGTCTGGGGTTCAAATCCCCACAGGTCCACCGCAAGGACCGCCTCCGGGTTCATCCCGGAGCGGTTCATGAAATCCCGGTCAGACGGTCTTCGTCCGACCGGGATTTCGTCGTTTCCGCGAGGCTGCGGAGGGCGCATCCGGTCCGCGGGAGGGTCGTTTCGGCCGACGCCGCAGGGCCGGCGCCGCGGGTTCGGGGCCGCGGGGTGGCGGTCAGCGCCAACGGTTGTTGCTGGTGTGGTCACCGGCGAGCCAACGGGCGAGGTCGGCGTGTGCGGTGGTGCGCTGCTCGGCGTCGATCTTCTCCACGTCGGGGTGGTCGACGACGAACTCCAGGATCAACCCGTTGGGGTCCGTGATGTACAGCGAGACGCAGAACCCGTGGTCGATCACATGGGGGTTCGCGTCCGTGGAGCCGACTGCGGCGATGCGCTCGCGGATGACTTCCGGTGTCTCGGCCTCGACCTTGAAAGCTATGTGACGCAGAGGAGTTGAGTTGGTGCTGGTCCGGAACTCCTCCTGGTCCTTGGGGTCGGCGAACTGGAAGAAGGCAAGCGCGCTGCCGTCGGCCAGGCCGTAGAGGGCGGTCCTGGACGGCATCGGGCACCACATGGTGATGGGCGGCCGGGGCGGTGTGTACCTCTTCGTCTGCACGGCCTGCCCCGGGATGCCGTACGCCCACCGCTACGACTGCTGACCGTCGCGGCTGCCGGGCGGTGCGGCCATCGGCGGGGCGCGCGGACCGACAGCGCCCCGACTACCGTGTAGGCACAGCGATTCGAACATCGAGGAGCGTTCCGTGACCGCCGGCAGTGACAAGCCTCCTACTGACAACCCCGAGAGTGACAAGCCCCGGATCGACACCAGCAGGCCCCATCCGGCACGTGTCTACGACTGGCTCCTGGGCGGCAAGGACAACTACCCGGTCGATCAGCAGGTCGGCGAGAAACTGCCGGTGGAGGCGCGGGGCAACGCGGCACGGAACCGGGCCTTCATGCACCGTGCCGCGGGGTGGCTGGCGCGGAACGGGGTCAGCCAGTTCCTCGACATCGGTACCGGCATTCCGACCGCGCCCAATCTGCACCAGGTGGTCCAGGCGGTCACCCCCACCGCCCGGATCGTCTACGCGGACAACGACCCGATCGTGCTGCGCCACGCGGAGGCCCTGCTCATCAGCAGCCCCGAGGGCGCCACCGACTACATCCACGCCGATGTGCGCGAGCCGGAGCTGATCCTGGACCGCGCCCGTGAACTGCTCGACTTCGGGCGGCCTGTCGCCCTGTCGCTCATCGCGCTGCTGCACTTCCTGCCCGACGACCAGGACCCGTACGGCATCACCCGCACCCTGGTCGACGCCCTGCCGTCCGGCAGCTATCTGGTGCTCTCGCACGGCACGGCCGACCAGCACCCGGAGCTGGAGGCCGACACCAGGACGGCATACCGCGACGGTGCCATCTCGCTGCGGATGCGGACCCGGGCGGAGGTCGAGCCGTTCTTCGACGGGCTCGACCTCGTCCCGCCGGGGCTGGTGCCTGCGACCGAGTGGTACCAGGACGGGCCCGCGCCGGAGAGGGAGCGGAGCGGTTTCTACGTCGGGGTCGCCCGGAAGCGCTGAGCGGCGGGCGGGCGGTTCGTTCCGTACGGGGAGCGGGTCAGGTCCGTACGGATGGCGGGTCGGACCCGGGCGGGGCCGCGCCTCACCCGGCGGGCGGGGTGAGCGGCTTCGCGAAGCAGCGGCTGCTCTCGTACTCCCGGTAGTGGCCGAATTTGGCGCAGGGTGTGTACCCGCTCGACGTGTACAGCGCTATCGCCTCGGGCTGCCGGTCCCCGGTCTCCAGGACCATACGGATCCGGCCGGCCGCGCGGGCGCTCTCCTCCAGGGTGGCGAGGATCCGGCGGGCCAGCCCGAGGCCGCGCGCCTCGCGGACCACGTACATCCGCTTCAGCTCGGCGTCGCCCTTCGAGTACCCCTCGGCGCCCGCACCGTCCTGGTTCCGCCAGCCGCCGGTGGCCACCGGGGTGCCGTCTCCGTCGTACGCCAGGAGGTAGAGCCCGGCGGGCGGGTGGAACATCGTGGCGTCGAGCGGGGTGACGTCGCCGCCGTCCCCGTAGCGCTCGATGTATTCGAGCTGGACCTGGTCATCGAGCTTGACCGCGTCGGGGTGATCGTAACGGACCGGCCGGATATTCATGCAAGAGATGGTACATCCATGCATTGGCTCATGTCGGTAGGGTTTCCTGATGCTCACTGTGACAACCGTAAACGTGAACGGGCTGCGCGCCGCCGCCAAGAAGGGCTTCGTGGAGTGGCTGGCGCAGACCGAAGCCGATGTGATCTGCCTCCAGGAGGTACGGGCCGAGCCCGGACAGCTGCCGCAGGAGGTCCGCGAGCCGGAGGGCTGGTCCACGGTGCACGCCCCGGCGGCTGCCAAGGGGCGCGCGGGTGTCTCGCTGTACAGCCGGCGTGAGCCGGAGCGGGTGCAGATCGGATTCGGCAGCGCGGAGTTCGACGGCAGTGGGCGGTACGTGGAGATCGACCTGCCCGGAGTGACGGTCGCGAGCCTCTATCTGCCGTCCGGCGAGGTCGGCACGGAGCGGCAGGACGAGAAGCTGCGGTTCATGGCGGAGTTCCTGCCGTACCTCCAGGGGCTCCGGGAGCGGGCGGCGGCGGACGGCCGCGAGGTCGTGGTCTGCGGCGACTGGAACATCGCCCACCAGGAGGCCGACCTCAAGAACTGGAAGGGCAACAAGAAGAACTCCGGCTTCCTGCCGGAGGAGCGCGAGTGGCTGACGCGTGTCCTCGCGGCGGACGGTGCGGCCTACGCCGACGTGGTGCGGGGGCTGCATCCGGATGTGGAGGGCCCGTACTCGTGGTGGTCCTACCGTGGGCGCGCCTTCGACAATGACGCGGGGTGGCGCATCGACTACCAGATGGCGACCCCCGGTCTTGCCGCGAAGGCGGTCAAGGCGTGGGTCGAGCGGGCCGCCACGCACGGCGAGCGGTGGAGCGACCATGCGCCGGTGACGGCGGTGTACGACCTGTAGGGTGCGGCGGCCTGCGGGCCCGCCCCCGCCCCGCGGCCGTGGGCCCGCCCGGGGCGGCGGGCCCACGGTCCTGGCCGGGGGGGCCTCAGTCCTGATGGACGACGTTCGTACCCGAACCGCCCGAGAGCGTGTCCTTGCCCGGGCCGCCGTAGAGCTCGTCGTCACCGCTGTTGCCGTAGAGCGTGTCGTCCCCGCTGTTGCCGTACAGGATGTCGTCGCCCTTGCCGCCGTACAGGAAGTCGTTGCCCGCGCCGCCGTAGAGCCGGTCGTTCCCGTCGTCGCCGGAGAGGTTCTGGTCGCCCGCGCCGCCGTGGATCACATCGTCGCCCGCGCCGCCCGACACGGAATTCGCGTCGCCGTCCGCGTAGACCGTGTCGTCGTCCACACCGCCCTGTATGACGGCCCCGCCGCCCGTGGCGTGCACCGTGTCGGCGCCGTCGCCACCCAGGACCACTGCGTCGGCGCCGACCGTGAGGTCGTCGTCGCCCGCGCCGCCGAGGACGGAGTTGCCGTCGACGGCGCCGGTGTCGGTCAGCTGGTCCGCGCCGTCCCCGAGGTCCACCGAGGCGAAGTTGTAGGTCTGTCCTGTGGCGTTGTCGTAGGTGAGGACATCGTTTCCGTCACCGAGGCCGATCGTCAGGCTCGCGTACGGGTCCTGGGAGTCCACGGTGGTGACCGTGCAGCGGACCTTCGTACGGTCCGCGCCGTCCGGGTACGCGCATCCTGCCCCGGCGTCGATCGGGACGGCGTCGTCGATCACATAGGTGATGTCCGGCGAGCCGTCGGTCTTCGACACGGTGACGGCCGCCCGGTTGGTCTGCCCGGGGGCGGCTGCGTAATGGATGGTCCGCCCGGTGCTGTCCAGTCCGGCGCTCGCCGCCGGGGTGGCGGCGCCGGCCGGACCGGCGAGGAACAGGGGAGCGGCGAGTCCGGCGCCGATGGCAAGCGTCAGCGCCGAAGCGGCGCGGACCGTCCGGCGGCCGGCGGTGCGGGTGGGCTGGGTGGACCGGGTGGGTTGAGTGGGCATCGTGTGGCCTCCGTGCGCGATGGGTGGTTGCGACAACCACAAGTGACGGGTGGGCCCGCCCGATGGTTGTCCTGCCCCGAGGGCGCCGAATCTGCCGTGCGCACCCCATCTGGCCTGCGGGGACGGGGAGTTGGATCGCGGCCGTACAGCTTGCCGTCGCGCACCCGTCGGCGAGAGTTCATGCCGTACGGGAGTCCATGCCGTACGGCCCGGCGCTACCCCGCATCCCCGCCGTTCTTCTCCGCCCGTACCCGCCGGTCCAGTGACATCGACAGCTCCGCGTCCACCACGCTCTTGGCCAGCGGGCGCACCCGCTCCATCGCGCTGGTGAAGTCCTCGTCCGGCAGATGGGTGTGGACCAGGGCGGAGAACAGTTCTGTCAGGGCCTCGGTGTGCTTGCGGACTTCGTCGCCCGCCGCGAGGACCGCTGCCAGCGGGACGCCCTGGCGTACCAGCGCCGCCGACACATCCAGCAGGCGGCGGCTGATGTGGATGATGTCGTCGCCGTCCGTGGCGAGATAGCCGAGGTCGAGCGCGGACGCCAGGTTCTCCGCCGTGACCTCGCCCTCGAAGTAGTCCGCGAGCTGCTCCGGAGTGAGCCGGACCGGCTCCTCCTCCGTCCACGCCGGGGGCTCGGTGGCCGCCAGGCCGAGCAGCCGGCCCACGTCCCGGCCGCTCTCGAAGGCCGTGGCGAGATCCGCGATGCCGCTGAGGGTGTGGCCGCGCTCCAGCAGGGCCGAGATCGTACGCAGCCGGGCGAGATGGTGCTCGTCGTACCAGGCGATGCGGCCCTCGCGGCGCGGTGGCGGGATCAGCTTGCGTTCGCGGTAGAAGCGCAGGGTGCGCACGGTGATCCCGGCCGCTTCGGCCAGCTCTTCCATGCGGTACTCGCGCCCCGTTCTCTCCTCTGCCACGCCGGAAGCCTATGCCGTACCGGCGCGCACTTTCCTCGGTCTGCCCCCTACCCATGAGTACGAAGCTGCTCTACTCTCCAACAGTGCCAGTGATTACTGGCAGAGTCCGGGGTACTGCGGGAGGCGGCAGCATGGCCGAGCACGAGCACGTACGAGTGGCGGTGATCGGATCCGGATTCGGCGGCCTGGGGGCCGCCGTCCGGCTGCGCCGCGAGGGGATCACCGACTTCGTCGTCCTGGAGCGGGCCGGTTCGGTGGGCGGGACCTGGCGCGACAACAGCTATCCGGGGTGCGCCTGCGATGTGCCGTCCCACCTCTACTCGTTCTCCTTCGCCCCCAACCCCGACTGGCCGCGCACCTTCTCGGGCCAGCCGCACATCCGGGCCTATCTGGAGAACGTCGCGGACACCTTCGGGCTGCGGCCGCACATCCGCCTCGACCACGAGGTGCGGAAGATGCGCTGGGACACCGGCGAACTGCGCTGGGAGATCGAGACCGCGCGGGGAACGCTCACCGCCGACCTGGTCGTCTCCGCGACCGGGCCGCTCTCCGACCCCAAGCTGCCGGACGTCCCGGGGCTCGACTCGTTCGAGGGCAAGGTCTTCCACTCCGCGCAGTGGGACCACGGCTACGACCTGCGGGGCAAGCGCGTCGCGATGATCGGTACCGGGGCGTCCGCGATCCAGATCGTGCCCGCGATCCAGCCCGACGCCGGACGGCTCACCCTCTTCCAGCGCACCCCGCCGTGGGTGATGCCCCGCATGGACCGCGCGATAAGCGGCGCCGAGCGGTGGCTGCACGGAAAGGTGCCCTTCACCGCCGCCGCCCGCAGGCGGCTGCTGTGGAGCATACGAGAGCTCCAGGTCAGCGCCTTCACCAAGCACCCCAATGAACTCGGCCTGATCGAGTCCATAGGCAAGGCCAACATCGGCCGCTCGATCAAGGACCCGGCGCTGCGCGCCAAGCTGACGCCCTCGTACCGGATCGGCTGCAAGCGCATCCTGCTCTCCAGCACCTACTACCCGGCGCTCGCGCAGCCCAATGTGGACGTCGTGGCCTCCGGCCTCAAGGAGGTCAGGGGAAATACGCTGGTGGCGTCCGACGGAACCGAGACCGAGGCGGACGTGATCATCTTCGGCACCGGTTTCCATGTGACGGACATGCCGATCGCGGAGCGGGTGGTGGGCGCCGAGGGTGCCACGCTCGCCGAGACCTGGAAGGACGGCATGCGGTCGCTGCGCGGCGCGACGGCGGCCGGGTTCCCCAACTGGATGACGATCATCGGGCCCAACACCGGACTCGGCAACTCGTCGATGATCCTCATGATCGAGTCCCAGCTGAGCTATCTCGCCGACTATCTGCGGCAGTTGGACATGCTCGGCGGACGCGTCGCACTCGACCCCCGGCCGACGGCGGTGGACGCCTGGAACGACCACGTCCAGGAGCGGATGGAGCGGACCGTCTGGAACACCGGCGGCTGCACCAGCTGGTACCTCGACGCGAACGGCCGCAACACCACGATCTGGCCGGGCACGACAGCCGAGTTCCGCAAGGCCACCCGGGAGGTGGACCTCGCCGAGTACCGCGTCGTACGGGTGGAAACCGACCGGCCCCTGGTGCGCCAGCGGACCGGCGACCACGACCGGGTCACGGACCGCAAGCACGCCGTCGGCCAGGGCCGCGCCGCCGACCGGGAGTCGGTGTGAGCCGCGCGGGAGCGGGCGGCGTGCTGACCGTCGTCTCCGCGGACGGCGCGCGGATCCACACCGAGGTGTACGGGCCCGAGGGCGCCCCCGCCGTGGTGCTCGCGCACGGCTGGACCTGCTCGACCCGCTTCTGGGACGCCCAGATCCGCGCACTCTCGGCCGACCACCGGGTGGTGGTCTACGACCAGCGCGGACACGGGCGCTCACCCGGCACCGACCGCAGCACAGGCCCGTACACCACGGAACTCCTGGCCGACGACCTGGAGGCGGTGCTCGCCGCCACCCTCGACCCCGGTGAGCGGGCGGTACTCGCCGGTCACTCGATGGGCGGGATGACGATGATGGCCGCCGCTGGACGGCCGGGGTTCCGTGAGCACGCGGCCGCGGTGCTGCTGTGCAGTACGGGCAGCTCACGGCTGATCGCCGAGTCGACGGTGCTGCCGCTGCGGCCCGGACGGCTGCGGACCCGGCTGACCGGCGCGGTGCTCGGGGCGCGCGCCCCGCTCGGCCCGGTCACGCCCGTATCCAGGCGGATCCTCAAGTACGCCACGATGGGCCCCGGTTCGGCCCCGGACCGGGTGGCCACGTGCGCCCGCATCGTGCACACCTGCCCCCGGACGGCGCGGGTGGCGTGGTCGCATGTGCTCGCCGGGCTCGATCTGGAGTCGGGCGTAAAGGAGTTGACCGTACCCACCGCAGTGGTCGCGGGGACGGCCGACCGGCTCACGCCGGTGGTGCACGCACGGGCGCTGGCCGCCGCGCTGCCGCACTGCACCGGCCTCACCGAGCTGGTCGGCATCGGCCATATGACCCCGGTGGAGGCGCCCGAAGCGGTCACCGCGCAGCTGCGCGAACTGGCCGCCGTACACGTACCGGTGGACCTGGCCGCCGGCCGGCGAGTGGAGAAGGAGGAGGCCGTATGAGCAGGAACAGCCTGGAGGGCCAGGTCGCCGTCGTCACCGGGGCCGCCCGCGGGGTCGGTGAGCTGCTGGCCCGCAAACTCTCCGCGCGCGGGGCGAGGGTGGCGCTCGTCGGCCTGGAGCCGGACGAGCTGAAGGCGGTCTCCGGGCGGCTGCACACCGAGAGCGCGCACTGGCACGCCGATGTCACCGACCACACGGCGATGGCGGCCGTCGCCCAGGAGGTCAAGGCGCACTTCGGCAAGGTCGACATCGTCGTGGCCAACGCCGGGGTGGCGTCCGGCGGGCCCTTCGCGGACTCGGACCCCGAGGCGTGGCGGCGGGTCGTCGAGGTCAATCTGGTGGGCGGGGCGGTGACCGCGCGGGCGTTCCTGCCGGTGCTGATGGAGAGCCGCGGGTACTTCCTGCAGATCGCGTCGCTGGCCGCGATCACGCCCGCGCCGATGATGTCCGCGTACTGCGCCTCCAAGTCGGGCGTCGAGGCGTTCGCCCACTGTCTGCGGGCCGAGGTCGGCTACAAGGGCGTACGGGTCGGGGTCGGTTATCTGTCCTGGACGGACACGGACATGGTGCGCGGCGCCGACGAGGACGACGTGATGCGGGAGTTGCGGCAGCGGCTGCCGTGGCCGGCCAACCGCACCTACCCGCTCGGCCCGGCCGTCGACCGGATCGTGGCCGGGATCGAGCGCAGGTCCGCGCATGTGTACGCGCAGTGGTGGCTGCGCGGAATGCAGTCCGTACGGGGATATCTGCCCGCGCTGATCGGCACCGTCGGCCAGCGGGAGATGCGGCGCTTCGAGCCGCGGCTCGCCGGGGTCGGGCGGGGGCTCGTGGGCGCGGGCGGGGCGGCGGACGAGAAGGCGCGCACGGAGCGTTACTGATCGAAATGCGGTGAATGTTCCGCCGTGTCAGTCTGGTCGGGCCTGGAGGGCGCAGCCCTCCACCCCTCACATCTCACCAGGAGTTGAACCTCATGGGAATGAAGGACCAGTTCAGGGACAAGGCGCAGCAGCTCGCCGAGAAGGGCAAGCAGTCGATGGGCGGCGCGGAGGGTGAGCGGTCGTCGCGCCCCGACGAGCAGTCCGGGGAGCGTGGTGGCCGGGCGGGGGACCGGGCGGAGAAGCGGGTCCTGGGTGAAGCGGACCGGGTCCGGGACCAGTTCGACTCCTGAGCGAGCCGTGACAGGGCGCGTCTCTCCTTGCGGGGGGCGCGCCCTTTCGTTGCGGGTGAGGCGGGCGGTGCGGGTCGGTGTGCACGGGGGCGCGGCCCCCGGGCCCCCGGTCCTCAAACGCCGGACGGGCTTGATTTTGCCGCCCCCGCCCCCGCCCCCGCCCCCTACCGCGGCGGCAACGCAGGCCGCCTCTTGTCCGGGACGTCCGAGTAGTCCGGGGGTTCCGCCGCCGGTTTGGCCGCCAGGAGGTCGAGCGCTGTCCAGACCGCGTCGTCGAGCTGGCCATGGCGGCCCTCCGCCCAGTTCAGCGGGGTGCGCAGGGCCTCGATGTCCGGGTCCACGCCGTGGTTCTCGACCGACCAGCCGTAGGTGTCGAACCAGGCCGCGTTCATCGGCACCGTGATCACCGTGCCGTCGCCCAGCCGGTGCCGGCCGGTCATGCCGACCACACCGCCCCAGGTCCGCTGACCCACCACCGGGCCGAGACCGAGCAGCCGGAACGCCGCCGTGATCATGTCGCCGTCGGACGAGGTGGCCTCGTCGGCGAGGGCGACCACCGGGCCGCGGGGCGCGTTCGACGCGTACGAGACCGGCTGGGCGTCCCGGGTGAGGTCCCAGCCGAGGATCGTACGGGTGAGCTTCTCGACCACCAGCTCGCTGATGTGCCCGCCCGCGTTGCCCCGTACGTCCACAATCAGCGCGGGGCGCGACATTTCGAGGCGCAGATCCCGGTTGAACTGGGCCCACCCCGAACCGCCCATGTCCGGGATGTGCAGATAGCCGCACCGCCCGTCGCTCAACTCCCTGACGACAGCGCGCCGTTTGGCCACCCAGTCCTGGTAGCGCAGCGGACGCTCGTCGATCAGCGGGACCACCGCGACCCGGCGGGATCCGCCACCGCCGCCTGCCGCGCCGAACGTCAGCTCGACCGTGGTGCCGCCCGCCGCCGCGAGCAGCGGGTAGGGGCCGGTGACCGGGTCCACGGGGCGCCCGTCCACATGGGTCAGTACGGCGCCCTCGCGGATGCCCGTACCGGCCAGCGGGGAGCGCGCCCTGGAGTCCGACGAGTCGCCGGGCAGGATCCGCTTGACCAGCCAGGCGCCGTCCCGGCACACCAGATTCGCGCCCAGCAGACCCATCACCCGCTGGTAGTGCGGCGGTCCTTCGTTGCGGCGGGCCGCCGTGACATAGGCGTGCGAGGTGCCCAGCTCGCCCAGGACCTCGCGGAGCAGATCGGCGAACTCGTCGGGGGACGCGACCCGTTCGACCAGCGGGCGGTACTGGTCCAGGATCGCCGACCAGTCGATGCCGCACATCCGCGGCTCCCAGAAGTAGGCGCGGATGAGGCGCCCCGCCTCGTCGTACGCCTGGCGCCACTCCGATGGCGGGTCGACGTCGTGCAGGATGCGGCGCGGGTCGAGGAAGGCCGTGGTGTCGCCGTCGCCGGGCTCGGTGGCGGGGACCGCGCGCAGTTCGCCCAGGTCCATGACGACCAGCCGGCTGCCGTCGCCGCTGACCGCGAACCAGTCGAGGTGGTCGACCAGTTCGGCCTTGCGGGCCCTGGCGATGGCGAAGTGTTCGAGCGTGGGGCGGCCCGAGGTGTCGGCCGGGTTGACGAAGGTCTCGCCGAGCGCGCCGGAGATGGGCCAGCGCAGCCAGACGAGGCCGCCGCCGCTGACCGGGCAGAGCGAGGAGTACTTCGACGCGGGCACCGGAAAGGGGGTGACCCGGCTCTCCAGGCCCTCGATCTCGACCAGCACCCTGCTGCCGTCCGCGCTCTCGTCCCCCAGGTCGTCCACCGGGTCGAGTCCGCCCGCCGCCGGGCGGCCGTCGGGGGAGAGCGCGAAGGGCGAGGGCGTCGCGGAGGTGAGCGGCACCAGGTACGGGCGGCAGCCCAGCGGGAACGACAGGTCGCCGGTGTGGACGTCGTACACCGGGTCGAAACCGCGCCAGGAGAGGAACGCCAGATAGCGGCCGTCGGTGGTGAAGACCGGATTCTCGTCCTCGAAGCGGCCGTTGGTGACGTCGACCACGGTCGGGGCCATCGGGCCGGCGATCTTGGCCATCTTGATCTGGCGCAGCGAGCGGCCGATACCGGGGTGCGACCAGGTCAGCCACATCCCGTCCGGCGAGAAGGCCAGATCACGCACCGGGCCGTTGAGCGAACGGATCAGCTCGGTGACCTCGCCGCCGCCCGCGGTGGCGGCGGTGTCGCCTTCCGGGTCGCCTTCCGGGCCACCTCCTGCTGAGTCGCCGTCCGATGCTGAGTCGCCCTCCGAGTCGCTTTCCGGGGCTGCTGCCGGTCCGGCTTCCGGTGCGCCGCCCGGCGACTCGTCCGCTGCGCCCTCCGGTGCCCCGCCCTCCGGCCCCCCGGCCCCCGGCGCCTTGCCCTTGCCCAACGCCCCGCCCGACAACGCCTCGTTGTCGTCCTCGTCCACCGTGAGCAGCAGGAGCCGCCCGTCGTGCGAGGCGATGGCCAGGCGCTCCCCCTTGGGGTCCGAGACCATCTCCTGGACCCGGCCCAGCGCCCCGGCGGCCAGCCGCCGGGGCGGCCGGCTGCCGCTGGCGCGTGGCATGTACGCGATCTCGACCGCGTCCTCGCCCTCCGCGTCCGTGACGTACGCGATCCGTCCCGCGCTGCCGAGCATCTCGGGGAGGCGGACCCGTACCCCCGGGGTGTCCGTGATGGTGCGGGCCGGGCCGTCGCGGTGGGTGAGCCAGTACAGGCTGCCGCGGACCACGACCGCGCTCGCCCGGCCCGTCTGGTCCACGGACAGCCCGTCGACGTTGGCGGACGCCGGGACCTGGTAGGCGCGCCGGCCGGTGCGCGGGCTGCCGATGCGGATGTCCAGCCTGCGCGGGACCGCGCCGGGCGACAGGTCGTCGGCGAGCCAGATGTCACCCGCGCACTGGTAGACCACCCGGTGGCCGTCGGTGGACGCGTTCCTCGCGTACCAGGCGGCGTGGTCGGTGTGGCGGCGCAGATCCGTGCCGTCCGGCAGACAGGAGTACAGGTTGCCGACGCCCTCGTGGTCGGAGAGGAAGGCGACCCGGCCGTCGACCAGCATCGGGCAGGCCAGATGCCCGTCGATCCCGGCGAGCAACCGTTGGCCGTGCAGCCAGAGGCGGCCGGTGGCGCCGCCGCGGTAGCGCTTCCAGGCCGCCGGTTCGTGCGGCGGCTTCCCGGTGAGCAGCAGGGTGCGGCGCTCGCCGTCCACGTCGCCGACCGCGATGTCGTGCACCGGGCCCCAGGGCAGTTTGGCGCCCGGCGAACCGTCGGTGGCCACCGTGTAGGCCCAGCTGAAGTGTGAGAACGGCTGGTTCTGCGAGGCCACGGCCAGGATGTCGCCCTCCGGGGTCCAGCCGCGTACCCGGGTGTCGAGCGAGCCCCAGTACGTCAGCCGCCGGGACGGGCCGCCCTGCACGGGGGCCAGATGGATCTCCGGATCCAGACTGCGCCAGGACGTGTACGCGAGGTGCCCGCCGTCGGGCGAGAACCTCGGCTGGCCCACCCGGGTCCGGTCGGCGGTGATCCGCCAGGCCCGCTCCGGACGGCCCGCCCCGCCGTCCAGGGGCGCGACCCAGAGGTCGTCCTCGGTCACGAAGCACAGCAGGTCGCCATGGAGGTTCGGGAAGCGGAGGTACGCGGTATCTCCCGCAGCGGCTTGGCTCACCCCCCAATGCTTTCCGCGCCACGGGGGCCCGGCAACTCGTGGACGGACCCTCGCTGGTCAGGCGGCTCTTATGCCGGTCCGACAACCGTGATCGAGTCCACAAGCGAAACGTTGTCGTTTCGCTCCAGGGCGGCGTACCGTTCGTGGTGTACGAATCCGTTTCGCTCGGAGGACGGGAAGGCCGGGGATGGCGAGCAGACTGACGCCGGAGCGCGAGGGTGAGCTGTACGCGGCCACACTCGATCTGCTGCGTGAGGTCGGCTACGAAGCCCTGACCATGGACGCCGTCGCCGCCCGTACGCGATCGAGCAAGGCCACCCTCTACCGCCAGTGGGGGAGCAAGCCGGAGCTGGTCGCCAGGGCACTGCGGCACAACAAGCCCGTCCGTATCGAAGAGGTCGACACCGGTTCGCTCCGCGGAGACTTCCAGTCCATGGTGGCGCGCGGGGACGACTGCGAGATGGAGAAGAACTCCGCCCTGATGCGGGGTCTGATGCACGCCGTGCATGAGAACCCGGATCTCTTCCAGGCACTGCGCGAGCTGCTGATCGAACCCGAGGTGACCGGGCTCAAACAGATGCTGCAGCGCGCGGTGGAGCGCGGCGAGGTCGGTGCGGACAACCCCGCGCTGGGATTCGTCCCGCACATGATGGTCGGCGCCTTCGTCGCCCGTCAGCTCCTTGAGGAGCAGCCTGCCGACCAGGCGTTCCTCTCCCGTTATCTGGACGCCGTGGTACTCCCCGCTCTCGGCGCCCAGCCACCGGTCAGCGCGTGACCGACCACTGATCGCGCCGGCCCTACCACCGGTCACCCGGTGACCCTGAGCCATCGCCTGACACACCTGAACACCTCTCCACCTGACACGCCGCTCTCGTCGTCGGGCTGGTTCATCACGCCCATTTCCACCCGACCTGACCGGGAGACGCCCTCGTGGCCACGTACCTCTACAAGCTCGGACGGTTCGCCTTCCGGCGCCGCCGCTATGTCGCCCTGGTGTGGGTGGCGCTGCTGGCGCTCGCCGGCTTCGGCGCCTCATCCGCCGCCACCGCGCCCGCAAGCTCCTTCTCGATCCCCGGCACGGAGGCCCAAAAGGCCTTCGACCTGCTGGGGCAGCGGTTCCCAGGGCAGAACGCCGAAGGCGCCACCGCCCGGGTCGTCTTCAAGGCCCCGTCCGGCGAGAAGATGACATCGGCGTCGAACAAGGCCGAGGTCAAGAAGGTCGAGGGGGAGCTGACCTCCGGCTCGTCCCAGATCTCGTCGGTGACCGACCCGTACCAGGCGAAGGCCGTCTCCAAGGACGGCAGCACGGTCTATGTCCAGGTCTCCTACAAGGTCGGTTCCATGGAGCTGACCGACAAGACCAAGGACTCGCTCCAGAACACCGCGGACAAGGCACAGCACAGCGGATACACGGTGGAGATCGGCGGTGACGCGCTCCAGGCCATGCCGGAGACCGGCTCCGGCGAGGTCATCGGTGTGGTGCTCGCCGCGATCGTGCTCGTCGTGACGTTCGGCTCGCTGATCGCTGCGGGGCTTCCCCTGCTGACCGCGCTCATCGGTGTCGGCATCGGCGTCTCGACGATCACGGCCCTGGCCAACGTACTGGACCTGGGCAACACCACATCGACCCTGGCGATGATGATCGGCCTCGCCGTCGGCATCGACTACGCGCTCTTCATCGTCTCCCGCTACCGGGCGGAACTCGCCGAGGGCAGGGAACCCCAGGAGGCCGCGGGCCGGGCGGTCGGCACGGCCGGATCGGCGGTGGTCTTCGCCGGGCTCACCGTGGTCATCGCCCTGGTCGGCCTGGCCGTCGTGAACATCCCGATGCTCTCCAAGATGGGCTTCGCCGCGGCCGGTACGGTCGTGATCGCGGTCCTCATCGCGCTGACCCTCATCCCCGCGCTGCTCGGCTTCGCCGGAAAGCGCGTGGTGGGACGCAAGGCCCGCAAGAACCCGCCGGTGCCGGGCGCCGAGGCCAAGGCCAACGGCGGCACCCGCTGGGCGCGCGTCGTGCTGCGCCGCCCCGTCCTGGTGCTGCTCGTCGGGGTGATCGGTCTGGGCGCCATCGCGATCCCGGCGGCCTCCCTGGAGATGGGCCTGCCGGACGACGGGGCGCAGCCCACCAACACCACCCAGCGCCGGGCGTACGACCTGCTGTCCGAGGGCTTCGGCCCCGGCTTCAACGGCCCGCTGACCGCGGTCACGGACATCAAGGGCATCAGCGGCGGCACGGCGGCGGTCGCCGAGGTACGGCAGAAGATCTCCGGCCTCGACGGGGTGGTCTCGGTGCTGCCCGCTGCCTACAACAAGGCGCACGACACCGCGACGATCACCGTCATCCCCAAGGACCGCCCCTCGTCGGTCAAGACCGAGGACCTGGTCCACTCCATCCGTGACGCGGGTGCGCAGGTCAAGTCCGAGACCGGTGCCACGGTGCTGGTGACCGGCGCGACCGCGATGAACATCGACTTCTCGCAGAAGATGAACGACGCGCTGGTCCCGTATCTGGCGCTCGTCGTCGGGCTCGCGTTCCTGCTCCTGATGGTGGTCTTCCGCTCGGTGCTGGTCCCGCTGAAGGCGGCCCTCGGCTTCCTGCTCTCGGTGG
>NZ_JBHYWP010000015.1:0-5445 GCF_042751845.1 Streptomyces sp. NPDC059398
CCCCCCCCCCCCCCCCCCACCCCAGCCCGCCCCCCCCCCCCCTCCCCGCGCGCGCCACTCTTATATAGAAACCCCCCCCCCCCCGGGCCTCTGTGAGCAGTGAACCGGGGCTCCGTACGCCGCGGTCAGCCGCGCCGCAGGCTCGGCTTGAGGTCCTTGAACCGGCCGAGCAGACCGTTGATGAAGGCGGGCGACTCGTCGGTGGAGAACTCCTTGGCGAGCTGCACCGCCTCGTCCATCACGACCGCGTCCGGCGTCCCGTCGACCCACACCAGCTCATAGGCGCCGAGCCTGATGATGTTGCGGTCGACGACCGGCATCCGGTCGAGGGTCCAGCCCACCGCGTAGGTGGCGATGAGCTCGTCGATACGGTCCGCGTGCTCCGCGTACCCCTCGACCAGCTCCATCGTGTACTCACTGACCGGTGGCTGCCGGTCGTCGGTCCGGGCGAGACGGATCCAGTCCGCGAGGACCGTCTGCACGGAAGCCCCGCGCTGGTCGGCCTCGAAGAGGATCTGGAAGGCGCGCTTGCGCGCCGTGTTCCGGGCGGCCACGGTTAGCTGTTCACCCGGCCGAGATAATCACCGGATCGCGTGTCGACCTTGATCTTCTCGCCGGTCGTGATGAACAGCGGGACACCGATCTCGTAACCGGTCTCCAGGGTGGCGGGCTTGGTGCCGCCGGTGGAGCGGTCGCCCTGGACGCCCGGGTCGGTGTGCTGGATCGTCAGCTCGACCGCGGCCGGGAGCTCGACGTAGAGCACCTCGCCCTCGTACTGGGCGACGGAGGCGGTGAAGCCCTCGATGAGGAAGTTGGCCGCGTCACCGACCGACTTGCGGTCGACCATCAGCTGGTCGTAGGTGTCCATGTCCATGAAGACGAAGTACTCGCCGTCCATGTACGAGAACTGCATGTCGCGCCGGTCGATGGTGGCCGTCTCGACCTTCACGCCGGCGTTGAACGTCTTGTCGACGACCTTGCCGGAAAGCACGTTCTTGAGCTTGGTGCGCACAAAAGCCGGGCCCTTGCCGGGCTTGACGTGCTGGAACTCGACGACGGACCAGAGCTGGCCCCCGTCGAGCTTGAGCACCAGGCCGTTCTTGAGGTCGTTCGTGGAAGCCACGGTTGAGGTTCTCCTGGACTGCAGCGTGTGTGGGACCGCGGGTGCACGCCACTAGAGGGCGAGCAGCTCCTTGGTCGTAATGGTGAGTAGCTCGGGTCCGCCGTCCGCCTCAGGGCGCACGACGAGCGTGTCATCGATCCGGACTCCGCCCCGGCCAGGGAGGTGGACCCCCGGTTCGACGGTGACCGGCACGCAAGCGTCCAGTTTACCCATGGCCGCAGGTGCCAGCTGCGGGTCCTCATCGATTTCGAGCCCCACACCGTGCCCGGTCGACGGACCGAGGGTCCCGCCATGGCCCGCGGCCTCCAGCACATGGCGTGCCGCGAGGTCCACGTCCCGGCAGGCCGCACCGGGCACAAGAGCCTCCCGACCTGCCCGTTGTGCCGCGAAGACCAGCTCGTACAGCTCGATCTGCCAGTCCGCCGGTGCGGTCCCGATGACGAACGTCCGGCCGATCTCACATCGGTATCCGCGGTAGACGGCCCCGAGCCGTACGGAGAGCAGATCCCCCTCCTCGACCCGGCGGTCGGACGGGCGGTGGCCGTCGAGCCCGGCGTTGGGTCCGGTGGCGACCGAGGTCGGGAGAGCCGGCCCGGCGGCGCCGTGGTCGATGAGACGGCGCTCCAGCTCCAACGCGAGATGGCGCTCGGTGCGCCCGACGAGGATCGATTCGAGCAGCTCGCCGAGGGCCTGGTCGGTGATCTCCCCGGCGGTGCGCAGACAGCCGATCTCGTCCTCGTCCTTGATGATCCGCTGCTGCTCCACGGCGCGGGCGAGATCGGCGAGACGCAGCCGCGGTGCCACCGAGTGCAGGGCCCGGTGCCGGGCGACGGTCAGATGGTGCTCCTCCACCGCCAGCGAGACGGCGCCCGCCGATGTGAGCAGGCCGGCGGCGGCCACCGCGGGGTCGCCGCCCGGCGCGGGAAGCTCGGTGATCCGCAGATTCTCGTCGGGGCGGCCTTCCTGGGGGTCGCGGGTGGGTCCGGCGGGGCAGAGGAGCACATCGCCCTCGGGGCCCAGCAGCAGGACCGCGCCCGCCGGGGCCGCACCGGCGAGATACCGGACGTTGGCCGGCCGGGAGACCAGTGCGGCGCCGCTGCCCGCTGCCAGGCACCGGTCGCGCAGTCGTGCCCGGCGGACCGCAAACACCTCTGCCATGGTTCCGAGCCTAGGAGCGGCAGCGGCTTTCGGCCGTTCGAGCGCGTCCGACCGTGGAGCTTCACCGGGCGGGAGGAGGGTTCACCGGGCCGGAAAGGGGCTTCACCAGGCCGGAGGGGAGGCGATGGAGCGGGCGAGTACGTCGTCGAGCACCTGGGCCGTGGTCTCCACGTCGTAACCCGAGTTGTCGATGATCGGCAGCCCCGAGCCGTACCAGCCGGCCATCCGGCCGTGGATCCGGGCGACCTCCTCGTCGCCGAGGCGGCGGTTGCCGCTGCGGGCGGCGTTGCGCTCCAGGACGACCTCCAGGCCGGGCAGGAGCACGACGGGCAGCAGACCGGGGCCGACATGGCGCTTCCAGCCGCCGAGGCCGACGACCGGGCGGTCCGGGAAGACCGCGTCGTCGAGGATGCAGGAGATGCCGTTGGCCAGGAAGTTGCGCGCGGCGAATCCGCAGGTGCGGCGGGCCAGCCGGTACTGCGCTTCGGAGTGCTCGTTCCAGCCGGTCTGGGGGTCGGCGAAGCCGGAGCAGACCCACTCACGTACGTCATCGAGGCTGATGTGCGACGTGGGCATCCGGCGGCTGCGCGCCCAGTGCCGGGCGACCGTGGTCTTGCCCGCGCCCGCCGGTCCTATGAGGAGGACGGCGAGCGTGGTGTTCCCGGTGTCGGCCGGTGCGCTGGCCGCGGGCGGGGCTGGCAGCGGCACCGGACCGCCGGGCGGCAGCTGGACGTGCCCGGTCGTCTCCATGGACGGCGGCGCGGGCGGCGGCTGGGAGAGCGGCGCACCCGGCGGGGGCGGCGGCCCGGTCGGGGCCACGGGCTGGTTCGGTGTTACGGGCTGGTTCGGTGCCACCCAGCCCGGCGGGCCGCCGGCCTGCTGGGCGCTCTGGCCCCAGCCCGCGGCGCCCGGCGGGGGCGGCGGCAGCGGAGCTCCCACAGCGTGCTGCATCCGGTGCCACTCCGTCTCGCTCAGCCGACTGTCTGCCGTACCGAACGGTACCCTCCCCGGCCCGCACCGTGTGACCGGCCGGGGAGGGCCGGTGAGGGCCACCTGGCTTCCTCAGCCCGCGAGTTCCCCCGCCAGCGCCCGCAGGGCGAGCCGGTAGGAGCCGATCCCGAAGCCCGCGACGGTGCCGCTGGCGACCGCGGCGATGACGGAGTTGTGACGGAACTCCTCACGGGCGTACGGATTCGAGATGTGCACCTCGATGAGCGGGGCGGTGCGCTGGGCCGCAGCGTCCCGCATCGCGTACGAATAGTGCGTGAACGCACCGGGGTTGATGACGACGGGCAGCGCTCCGTCGGCCGCCTCGTGCAGCCAGCGGATCATCTCCCCCTCGTCGTTGGTCTCGCGCACCTCGACATCGAGACCGAGCTCCTTGCCCAGCAGGGTGCAGGCCTCGACGAGGCCCGCGTAGGAGGTCGCGCCGTAGACATCGGGCTCGCGGGAGCCCAGCCGGCCCAGGTTCGGGCCGTTGAGGACGAGGACGCGGGCGCTCACGCGGAGACCTCGCCGAACGCGGCGAGCAGGACGGCCGGGTCGGGGCCCTCCAGGACGGTCGGCTTGGCGAGTCCGTCGAGGACGATGAAGCGCAGGACGTTGCCCCGGGACTTCTTGTCGACCTTCATCGTCTCAAGCAGCTTCGGCCACTGGTCGCCCCGGTAGGTCAGCGGCAGACCGACGGAGGCCAGTACGGCGCTGTGCCGGTCGGCGGTCGCGTCGTCCAGGCGGCCCGCGAGCCGCCCCAGTTCGGCGGCGAACACCATGCCGACCGAGACGGCGGCGCCGTGCCGCCACTTGTAGCGCTCGTTCTTCTCGATGGCGTGGGCGAGGGTGTGCCCGTAGTTGAGGATCTCCCGCAGCCCGGACTCCTTCAGATCGTTCGAGACGACCTCGGCCTTGACCCGGATGGAGCGCTCGATCAGCTCGGCCGTGTGCGGTCCCGCGGGTGTACGGGCGCCCTCGGGGTCGGACTCCACCAGGTCGAGGATGGCCGGGTCGGCGATGAAGCCGGCCTTGATGATCTCGGCCATCCCGGAGACGTAGTCGTTGACCGGCAGCGAGTCCAGTGCGGCGAGGTCGCAGAGCACCCCGGCGGGCGGGTGGAAGGCGCCGACCAGGTTCTTGCCCTCGGCGGTGTTGATGCCGGTCTTGCCGCCGACCGCCGCGTCCACCATGCCGAGCACGGTGGTCGGCACGGCGATCCAGCGCACACCGCGCAGCCAGGTCGCCGCGACGAACCCGGCGAGGTCGGTGGTGGCGCCGCCGCCCACCCCGATGATGACGTCGGTACGGGTGAATCCGGTCTGGCCCAGCGCCTTCCAGCAGTAGGCGGCGACCTCGGCGGTCTTGGCCTCCTCCGCATTGGGCAGCTGGACCGCGATGGCCTCGTACCCCTGGTCGGCGAGGTCCTGGCGGACCGCCTCGCCGGTCTCGGCCAGCGCCTCGGGATGCAGTACGGCGACTCGCCTGGTCTGTTCACCGATCAGCGTGGGCAGCTCGCCCAGAAGCTGACGGCCGACCAGCACCTCGTACGGATCGTGGCCGTCGGTGCCGCCGACCTGGATACGGATGGGGGCGTCCTGCGTCATACGGTCTTCTCCTGGCCGGGGGGCGGGGTGGGGTCCCCTGCGGGGAGCCGCAGCTCCAGGGCGTCGAGGACCGCCTCCGCGACCTCTTCGGGGACACGGCCGTCGGTGGCTACGACGGCCCGGGCGACTTCGGTGTACAGGGGCCGCCTCGCGTCCATCAGCTCGCGCCACTGACGGCGCGGGTTGACGGCGAGCAGTGGGCGCGCGGTGTTGAGTCCGACGCGCTTGACCGCTTCGTCCACGTCCATGGAGAGGTAGACGACGGGGTGGCCCGCGAGGAGTTCGCGGGTGGACGGGGCGAGGACGGCGCCGCCGCCGAGCGACAGTACGCCGGTGTGGCCGGTGACCGCCGCACGCACCGCGGCGCGCTCCAGGGCGCGGAAGTGGTCCTCGCCGTCGTCGACGAAGATGTCGGCGATGGAGCGTCCCTCGGCCGCCACGATGTCGGCGTCGGTATCGCGGTAGCCCGTGCCGAGCCGCGGGGGGCGGCGCGCGCCCACCGTGGGGTGGTCGCCCGCCCACCGGGCGACCAGGGGGCCCACCGGGCCGCGCCACGGCAAAGAAGGCGGT
>NZ_JBHYWP010000015.1:5455-10867 GCF_042751845.1 Streptomyces sp. NPDC059398
TCGCTGGGCCTCCTTGTTGTGGGTGGGGGTTTGGGGGTTGCGTGGGGCGTCGCGGAGGGCGCGACGCGCGCGGTGGGTGGTGTTGGCGAGGCCAATGGGGCGTTGGTGGACGACCAGCGGCCCGCTCATCGGATCTGCAGGCTGTCGAGGAACGACCGGACGTTGCGGCGGGTCTCGCCCACGCTGTCGCCGCCGAACTTCTCCGCGACCGCGTCGGCGAGGACCAGCGCGACCATGGCCTCGGCGACGATACCGGCGGCGGGCACCGCGCAGACGTCCGAGCGCTGGTGGTGGGCGGCGGCGACCTCACCGGTGGCCACGTCGATGGTGGCGAGCGCACGGGGCACGGTCGCGATCGGCTTCATCGCGGCCCGTACGCGCAGCAGTTCACCGGTGGACATACCGCCCTCGGTACCGCCGGAGCGGCCGGATGTGCGGCGTACACCGTCCGCGGTCGGCACGATCTCGTCGTGAGCCTGCGAGCCGGGCACACGGGCCAGGCCGAAGCCGTCGCCGACCTCGACGCCCTTGATGGCCTGGATCCCCATCAGCGCGGAGGCGAGCCGGGCGTCGAGCCTGCGGTCCCAGTGGACGTGCGAGCCGAGGCCGACCGGTACGCCGTAGGCGAGCACCTCGACCACACCGCCGAGGGTGTCACCGTCCTTGTGGGCCTGGTCGATCTCGGCGACCATCGCCTTCGACGCGTCCGCGTCCAGACAGCGCACCGGGTCCTCGTCCAGCCGCGCCTCGTCGGCGGGGACCGGCACGACACCGTACGGAGCCTTCGCCCCGGCCAGCTCCACCACGTGCGAGACCAGCTCGATGCCGGTGGTCTCCTTCAGGTAGGAGCGGGCCACCGTGCCCAGCGCGACACGGGCCGCCGTCTCCCGGGCGCTGGCGCGCTCCAGGATCGGCCGGGCCTCGTCCAGTGCGTACTTCTGCATGCCCGCGAGGTCGGCATGGCCGGGGCGGGGCCGGGTCAGCGGGGCGTTACGGGCCAGCTGGGCCAGCTCGTCGGGGTCGACCGGGTCGGCCGACATGACCTTCTCCCACTTGGGCCACTCGGTGTTGCCGACCATGACGGCGACCGGGCCGCCCATGGTCAGCCCGTGCCGGACCCCGCCGAGGAAGGTGACCTCGTCCTTCTCGAACTTCATCCGGGCGCCGCGGCCGTATCCGAGCCGCCGCCGGGCGAGCGCGTCCGCCACCATGTCCGTGGTGACCGAAATGCCGGCGGGAAGCCCCTCCAGCGTCGCCACCAGTGCGGGTCCGTGCGACTCCCCCGCGGTCAGCCAACGCAACCTGCTCAACGGTGCTCCTCATGCTCGCGCCTCGATCTGCGACGGCGCGACCGGGTGCGCGGCCCTGGCCCGCCTGACCCGATCCTCCCACGGCCGGACCCCGGGACGGTCACGGGTCCAGCTGGCGGACTCCGCTGCCGCCCGTCCGGGCGCCGCCCGGTCCGGCGCACGGCGTGTGGGTGCGGGAAGTGCGGTGTGCTCCAATGCGGAGAGCAGGTGGGCGGCCGGCGCCGGGGGCGGCTCCGGACCGGGCTGCCCGGGAGAGGCGGAGAACACATGGAACTGGAGCTCGGGGACGGCGCGGGGATGGCCCTGTCGGCGGGTCCCGCAGGGGTACGGCTCACCGCGTGGCCGTCGCCGCAGGGCGCGCGGACCGTGCTGCACTGCTCCCCCGGGCAGGCCAGGGAGCTGGCCGCCGCGCTGGTACGGGCGGCGGACGAGGCGGAGCGTGCGGAGCCCGCCGAGCGGGTCACGGTGGAGGCGCGGGAGCTGCGCCGCGGCGATGTCAGGGACGGCGACCGCTCCATGACGGTGGAGCGGGTCAGGGCCCTGGGCGACTCCGTCGAGGTCACCTGGAGATCCGGAGCAGGCCGCAGCTGGACCCAGGACTACGCGGCCGGCACGGGGATCGCCCTCCGGCGCCGTGGCTGACCCCCGCGCCACCGGACACAGGATCGGTACGTGCCCCGGCCCGGACGGTACGTGCCACCGGTCAGGGGGCAGCCGCCGCGCCGGTCCGCGGGCCCGGCGTCGGCCTCCCGGGAGCGGCCCGTCCTCACCGCGCGGTGAGCGCCCGCTCCCCCGCTTCCCGCATCGCGGCCAGCGGCGCGGGCGTACATCCGGTCATCTGCTCGACCTGGAGCACCGCCTGATGCACCAGCAGATCGAGCCCCCCGACGACGGCTCCGCCGCGGGACCGCCAGGCGGTGGCGAGGGGCGTCGGCCACGGTTCGTACAGCACGTCGAAGAGCGTGCCGGGCGCGGCGGGGACCTCGGCGGCGAGCGTGTCGGTGGCACCGGCCGGGGTGGTCGCGATGACCAGCGGCGCGTCGAGCGCGCCGGCGGCGTCCGCCCAGTCCGCCGTCCGTACGTCGACCCCCAGCCGCTCGCCCCAGCCGCGCATCTCCTGGGCGCGGGCGGCGCTGCGGACATAGGCGGTGACCGGGCCCGTACAGATGAGGGAGAGTGCCGCCAGCGCGGACGAGGCGGTGGCACCCGCGCCGAGCACCGCGGCGGACTCGACCTTCTCGACCCCGCGCTCCCGCATCGCGGCGATCATCCCGGGGATGTCGGTGTTGTCACCGACCCGGCGCCCGTCGGATGTGAACACCACCGTGTTGACCGCCTCGACGGAAGCGGCCGTCGCGGTCACCTCGTCGAGCAGGGGGATGACCGCCCGTTTGAGCGGCATGGTCAGCGAGAGCCCCGCCCAGGACGCGTCCAGCCCGTCCGCGAATGCGGGCAGGGCCGCCTCGTCCACCTCGAAACGGTCGTACGACCAGTCGTCCAGACCGAGTTCCCGGTACGCGGCGCGGTGCAGCACCGGCGAGAGCGAGTGCGCGATGGGCGAGCCGAGAACGGCCGCCCTGCGGGGCTCAGCCACCATTCTGGTTGTCATTGAACTGATTCTTCAATTTCATGAACTCCGCATAGGTCTTGGTGAATCCGGTTCGGTGTCCGTCGACCGATACGAAGTAGAGATAACCGTCCTTCGTCGGATTCAGGGCAGCAGCGAGTGCGTCGGGGCCAGGGCTTCCAATGGGTCCGGGCGGAAGTCCGCGCTGCGTATAGGTGTTGTACGGATCCATGTTCTTGTGGATTTCCGCTTCACCGATATTGATCTTGTTCTGCTTCTTCAGATAATTGTAGGTCGAGTCGAACTGGAGGAATTGATTGGTCTGTGAATTGCCGATCTTCAGGCGGTTGTAGATGACCTCCGCCATGCGACGGAAGTCATCCTTGGTCTTGCCCTCGGCCTGGACGAGGCTCGCCACGGTGACGACCTGGAACTGGTCCTTGAGCCCCAGCCGTCTCGCCGCGGCGGACAGGTTGTCGTCGCCGTACACCTTGTCCGCCTGGCCGACCATCTTCTTGAGCAGGTCCTCGGGCTTCATCCCCTTGGCGATCGGATAGCTCGCCGGGGCCAGGAAACCCTCCAGGGGGTCCTTGAGGTTCTTGTGCCCCTCGGCCCAGGCCGGCAGCCCCAGTTTGCCGCCCTGCGACTTGGCGATACCGGCGGTGGTACCGGCCTTCAGTTCCAGCCGCTTGTCGATGGCCGCGTACACGGTGGCGTTCCGCCAGCCCGGCGGGATGATCAGCTGGCTCAGGCTGTTCGGGTCCACCATCGCGATGACGGCGTTCTCCGCGGACATCCGCTGGTTGAGGCTGTACACACCCGCCTGGAGCGATTTGCCCTTCGGGTTCTTCCCGGCCGCTGTGACGAAGGCCTGGACGCTCTTGACGATCCCCTTCTGCTTCAGCAGCCGGCCGATCCCGCCGAGCCCGGTGCCCCGCGGGACCTCGACCTCGACGGGGGTGCTGCCCACACCGGTGTAGTCCGGCGGCGGGGCGTAGCGGTCCTGGTAGAAGCCGTAGCCCACATAACCCGCACCGGCGAGGCCGCCGACCATGACCAGGGAGATCACGAGGCAGGCACAGCCGTTGCGGCGCTTGGGCTTCCCCGTCCTGCCCCGGCGGTCGCGGGTACCGTCGCTCTTCTCGTCGGGGTCGTCCGAGTAGTCGGAGTGGTCGGGGTCGTCGTCATCGCCGCCGCCGAGCGGGGCTTCGGCTCCGGTGAAGAAAGGATGCGTCTCGGGTTCGTGCCGGGGCTCCGGCTCGGCCTCGGGCTCCGCCGGCGGCTCCTGCTGCCACGCGTCCCGGCGGCCGGGAGGCTGCGGCGGCGGATAGGCATCCGGCGTCCGGTAGAAATCGGGGTTCTCCCCGTGGTGGTGCACCGGCTGGCCACCGTACGGCGGGTACGGATCGGGCCCGTACGCCACACCGGCCTGTGCCCCACCGGTCTGCGCCCCGCCCTCCCAGCCGCCGTTCTGCTGGGGCGGGCCCTGCTGCGGATACGGCTCCTGCTGGTACGGGGGCTGCGCATACTGCTGCTGGTACGGGGCCTGCTGCTGGTACCCCTGCTGCGGATACTGCTGGGCGTTCGAATTCTGCGCGTACGGCTGCTGGTCCGGGTCCTGCGGATACGCCTGCCGGTCCCGGGCGTACTGGCCCTGGTCCTGCCCGTACACGCCTCCGCCGTACGGGTCCTGCTGGACTCCGTACTGGCCGGAGTCCGCGCCGTGCTGCTCCGGCCCCTGCGGGTACTGCCCGTGCTGCTGCGGGTACTGCTGCTGGTACGGGTCCTGCGGCCGGCTGTACAGCGGGTTGCCGTACTGGTCGTACTGGGGCGCCCCGGTGTGCCCCTGTCCCTGACCGTCGTACGGCGTCCGGCCGGTGGCGTCCTGCTGACCTCCCCATCCCTGATCCCCGTACAACGGATCCTCGGGATGCCAAGGTTCGGAGCCTGCGCCCCGGCCATACTCAGTCATCGGTCCCCTAGAGCCGCGAGGCCTCCGGACGGTCCGCCTCTTGTGCAGTGCGACAGCCGTTCGAAAACCGCCGCGTGGCGCGGAACGTTACCGTACAGCGATCAGACAACCACTTCGACGCCCTCACCTGGAGCAACGCCTGACGTCCGTTCGGACTCCAGGGCATTCTGCAGGATGACAACGGCGGCCGCCTGGTCGATGACAGAACGGCCCTTCCGGGACTTTACCCCTGAGGCGCGCAGACTCTGACCCGCTGTCACTGTGGTCATCCTCTCGTCGATCAATCGCACCGGAATGGGCGCAATACCACGAGCGAGTTCCTGGGCGAATCCGCGGACTTTGGCGGCCGCCGGGCCCTCTCCCCCATTCAGGGAACGGGGAAGGCCGACCACGACCTCGATCGGTTCGTACTCGGTGACCAATTGCCTCAACCGGCGGTGCGCGGCCGGGACATCACGTCCCGGAACGGTCTCCACCGGGGTGGCGAGAACCCCGTCGGGGGGGGAGGAGGGCCGCCCGCCGGAGGCGGGGCCCCGAGCGAAGTCGAGAGGGCGGGCACGGCG
>NZ_JBHYWP010000015.1:10877-29615 GCF_042751845.1 Streptomyces sp. NPDC059398
GCGAGAACCCCGTCGGGGTCGCACCCGGCGACCCCGATCCTGGCGTCCCCGACATCGATCGCGAGCCGGCGGCCACGTCGCATCAGGCGGTCTCTCCGACCAGGCGCTCCACGGCGGCCACGGCGTCGCCGATGGCCTCCGGGTTCTGCCCGCCGCCCTGGGCGACGTCCGGCTTGCCGCCCCCGCCGCCGCCGAGAGTCTTGGCGGCGGCCCTGACCAGCTCACCGGCCTTGAGACCCCGGCCGCGGGCGGCCTCGTTGGTGGCGATGACCGTCAGCGGGCGGCCGTTGGCCGTGGTGAAGAGGGCCACCACGGCGGGGCGGTCGCCCTGGATACGGCCCCGTACGTCGAGAACCAGCCTGCGCAGGTCGTCCGCGCCCGTGCCGTCCGGGACCTGCCCGGTGACCAGGGCGACACCGCGTACGTCCTTGGCCCCGGCGGCGAGCCCGGCGGCGGCCTGGAGGACCTTCTCGGCGCGGAACTTCTCGATCTCCTTCTCGGCGTCCCTGAGCTTCGAGAGCATGCCGGAGATCTTCTCGGGCAGCTCGTCGGAGCGGCCCTTGACCAGCTCCTGGAGCTGGGCGACGACCGTGTGCTCACGGGCCAGGAAGTTGTACGCGTCGACCCCGACCAGGGCCTCGATACGGCGCACTCCGGAGCCGATCGAGGACTCACCGAGCAGCTTCACCAGCCCCAGCTGGGCGGTGTTGTGGACATGCGTACCGCCGCAGAGCTCCTTGGAGAAGTCCCCGATGGTGACGACCCGGACGCGCTCGCCGTACTTCTCGCCGAACTCGGCGATGGCGCCCTGCTTCTTGGCGTCGTCGATGGACATGACCTCGGCCTGGACGTCGAGTTCATGGGAGAGGACGTCGTTGATCTTCTGCTCGACATCGGTGAGGACCGTGCCGGGCACGGCGTTGGGCGAACCGAAGTCGAAGCGGAAGCGGCCGGGCGAGTTCTCCGAACCGGCCTGGGCGGCCGTCGGGCCGAGGGCGTCCCGCAGTGCCTGGTGGGTGAGGTGGGTGGCGCTGTGGGCGCGGGCGATGGCCCGGCGGCGGCGCTGGTCGATGGCGGCGTAGGCGGAGGCCCCGACCGTCACCTCGCCCACCTGGACCGAACCCTTGTGCACGGAGACCCCGGGGACCGGCTGCTGGACGTCACGGACCTCCACGACGGCACCCGAGTCGAGCCTGATCCGGCCGGTGTCGGCGAGCTGGCCGCCGCCCTCGGCATAGAACGGGGTCCGGTCGAGGACGATCTCGACCTCGTCGCCCTCGGTGGCGGCGGGCGACGGTACCCCGTCGACGAGCAGTCCGACGATGGTCGACTCGCCCTCGGTCGAGGTGTATCCGGTGAACTCGGTGGCGCCCGAGCGGTCGGCGACGGCGCGGTAGGCGGAGAGGTCGGCGTGGCCGGTCTTCTTGGACCTGGCGTCGGCCTTGGCGCGCTCGCGCTGTTCCTTCATCAGCCGCCGGAAGCCGTCCTCGTCCACGGAGACGCCCTGTTCGGCGGCCATCTCCAGCGTGAGGTCGATCGGGAAGCCCCAGGTGTCGTGGAGCAGGAACGCCTTGTCACCGGCGAGTACCGCGCCGCCGGCCGCCTTGGTCTCGCTGACGGCGGTGTCGAGGATGTTGGTGCCGGCCTTCAGCGTCTTGACGAAGGCGGCCTCCTCGGCGAGGGCGACGGTCTCGATGCGCTTGCGGTCGGTGACCAGCTCCGGGTACTGGTGGCCCATGGTGTTGATCACGGTGTCGACCAGCTCGGCGACGACCGGTCCGGTGGCGCCGAGGAGCCGCATGTTGCGGATGGCCCGGCGCATGATGCGGCGCAGGACGTAGCCGCGGCCCTCGTTGCCGGGGGTCACGCCGTCCCCGATGAGCATCACGGAGGTACGCATGTGGTCGGTGACGACGCGCAGCGAGACGTCCGAGTGCCCGGCCTGGCCGTACCTGACGCCGGTCAGCTCGGTGGCCTTGTCGATGACGACCCGGGAGGTGTCGATCTCGTACAGGTTGGGGACGTCCTGGAGGATCATCGCCAGGCGTTCCAGGCCGAGGCCGGTGTCGATGTTCTTGGACGGCAGGTCGCCGAGGATCGGGAAGTCCTCCTTCCCGTCGCCCGCGCCGCGCTCGAACTGCATGAAGACCAGGTTCCAGATCTCCACGTACCGCTCGTCGTTGACGGCCGGGCCGCCCTCGACGCCGAACTCCGGGCCGCGGTCGTAGTTGATCTCGGAGCACGGTCCGCAGGGTCCGGGGACGCCCATGGACCAGAAGTTGTCCTGCTTGCCCAGCCGCTGGATGCGCTCGGCCGGTACGCCGATCTTCTCGCGCCAGATCTGCTCGGCCTCGTCGTCGTCCAGGTAGACGGTGATCCAGAGCCGCTCCGGGTCGAGGCCGTAGCCACCGTCCGCCACGGAGCTGGTGAGCAGCTCCCAGGCGTACTGGATGGCGCCTTCCTTGAAGTAGTCGCCGAAGGAGAAGTTCCCGCACATCTGGAAGAACGTGCCGTGCCGGGTGGTCTTGCCGACCTCTTCGATGTCCGGCGTGCGCACACACTTCTGCACGCTGGTGGCGCGCGGGGCGGGCGGCTTGGCCTCGCCGAGGAAGTACGGCTTGAACGGGACCATGCCCGCGGGCACGAGCAGCAGAGTCGGGTCGTCCGCGATGAGCGACGCCGAAGGGACGACGGTGTGCCCGCGCTCCTCGAAGAAGCTCAGCCAGCGGCGGCGAATTTCAGCCGACTCCATCAGTGGTCCTCATTCCGGTTGTGCGAGTGCTTGGTGTGTTCGATGGCGGCGAGACGTCGCCGCGCGGGAAGCTGGGCCGGTCCGGGCGGGGCGTCGATACCGAGGACCTCCCCCAGCTCCGCCTCGCGCTGGACCATGCCGGCCCGCACGTCGACGGCGAAGTCCTTCAGGCGGTTCCCCGCGTCGACGGCCTTGTTGGCCGCCTGCGCCGCGAGGCTCTCCGGGCTCAGCTGCCTGATCTTGCGGTTGACCTTGGTGGTGGCCCACACACCGGCTGCGGCGCCGGTGGCGAACCAGAACGTACGGCGGAACATTGCAGCGTCAGCCCTTCCGCTTCCTGCGCCGGGCGGCCGGTACCGTGCGGCCGGCGATCACCGGGCCGCGCCGGATCTCCGGCTCCGCCTCGGTCTTGCGCCCGAGGGCCCGGCGGACGCCGTAGCCAAAGGCCGCCACCTTCACCAGCGGTCCGCCGAAGGTCGATGCGACGGTCGTGGAGAGCGCCGACGCGTTGGAGGTGACCTCCTGGACGTCGGTCGCGATGGCGTCGACCCGCTCCAGCTGGGTCTGCGCCGAACGGACGGCATTCGAGGCGTCGGCGAGCAGCGGCACCGCCTGCTCCGTCACGTCCGCCACCAGCTTGGTGGTCGTCCTGAGCGTCTGGGCCAGCCTCACCAGCACCACGGCGAGGAAGGAGACCAGGATCGCCCAGAAGACGGCCACCAGGATGCCGGCCACCTCTCCACCGGACACGTTGCACCGCTCTCTGGTCGTCGGAAGTCACGTCGTTGGTCACGTCGATTGTGGTCTCCGAGCCTATCGCGCCGGGACTGCGCCCCTGTACCGGATATCCGCTGTGCGTGCCCGGGGTTCCGGCATCGGATTGTACGTAGTGCTGCCCTCCACGTACTCTCCGTGTTCTATGCAACGCGACTCGACCGGCCAGCGGGCCGTTCCCGGAAGCCTTCCCGCAGAGCTCAACCGGTTCGTGGGGCGCAGGGCCGAGGCTGCCGAGCTGAAAAAACTCATCGGATCCTCCCGGCTGGTCACCGTGGTCGGCGTCGGCGGCGTGGGCAAGACACGGCTGGTGACGCAGGTGGCCAGGACTCTGCAGGAACGGTTCTGCGATGGGGTGCGGATGGCCGAGCTGTCCGCGCTGCGCGACCCGGAGCTGATCGAGCACACCCTGGTCGAGGCGCTGGGGCTGACCGACCACACGAGCAGGCCGCCGCGCGAGGTGCTGGCCGGCCATCTCGCGGGCCGCGAGCTGCTGTTCGTGGTCGACGGCTTCGAATTCCTGGTCGACGCGTGCGCCGAACTGCTCCTCGGGCTGTTGCGCGGCGCACCGGGGCTGCGGGTGATCGCGGTCGGCCGGCGGCCCCTGGAGATCGAGGGCGAGCTGACCCTCCCGCTGGCGCCGATGCGGGAGCGGGATGCCGTACGGCTCTTCACCGACCGTGTCTCGGCCGGGCGGCCGGGGTTCCGGTTCGCCCGGGAGGACACCGCGCGGGTGGCGGAGATCTGCAGGCGGCTGGACGGGATCCCGCTTGCGCTGGAGCTGGCGGCGGGGCGGATGCGGGCCCTCTCGGCCGAGCAGGTGCTGGCCAGGCTCGACGACCGGTTCAGACTGCTGACCGGCGGCGGCAGGGGGGTACTGCCGCGCCACCGGACGCTGCGCACGGCCATCGGCTGGAGCCATGAACTCTGCACCGCGGAACAGCGGTTGCTCTGGGCGCGGCTCTCCGTCTTCCCCGGGCCGTTCGACCTGGAGGCGGCCGAGTACATCTGCGGCGGCCCGGAACTGCCGTCCGACTCCGTCCTGGAGGTGCTGGACGAACTGCTCGCCCAGTCCGTGCTGGTACGGGAGGACACCCCGGCGGGCGTGCGCTACCGGATGCTCGGCACGATCCGTGACTACGGGGCGCAGTGGCTCGCCGGTACCGGGGACACCGAGCGGCTCAGACGGCGCCACCGCGACTGGTTCCTGGGCCTTGCCACCTGGTGCGAGCTGGACTGGTTCAGCCCCCGGCAGGCCGCGATCGCGGCCCGGGTGGACAGTGAACTGCCCAGTCTGCGGGGCGCACTGGAGTTCTCGCTGGAACACCCGCAGGACGTACATCTGGCGCAGTACCTGGCGGGCACGCTCTGGTTCTACTGGGTGGGCTGCGGCCGCCTCGCCGAGGGCCGGCACTGGCTGGACCATGTGCTGGGCCCGGACGGCGGGCACGACGGCGCGCGGCTCAAGGCGCTCTGGGTCCTGGGGTACGTGGCGGTGCTCCAGGGGGACGCGGTGGCCGCGGTGGCCGCATTGCAGGAGTGCCACGAGGGGGCGCAGCACACCGATGACGCGGTGGCGGCGGCGTACGCGCTGCACAGGACCGGCTGTCTGGCGCTGGTCACCGATGACATGCCGCGCGCCGAGGAGTTGCTGCGCGAGGCGATCGGCCGGTACCAGGAGCTCGGCGAGCTCAACAGCAATGTCCTGATGGGGCAGGTGGAGCTGGCGATGGCGGTGTGCTTCCGCGGCCGGCTCGCCGAGGCGGCCGCCATCTGCGAGGACGTCGTGACGGTCTGCGAGGACCACGGGGAGCGCTGGGCGCGGGCGTACGCGCTGTATGTGCTGGCCTTCGAAGCCTGGTCCGGCGGCCGGTCCGCACGCTCCCGCGAGCTGCTCGCGGAGTGCCTGGCCATCAGCAACACCTTCCACGATCAGCTGGGCACGGTACTCGCGCTGGAACTGATGGCGCTGCTCACCCTGGAGCGCGGCGAGGCCACGGAGGCCGCGCTGCTGCAGGGCGCGGCGGGGCGGCTCTGGACGTCGGTGGGGCTGCCGCTCTTCGGCTCGGCGCACTTCAACGCGTCCCACCAGCGGTGCGAGGAGGGGTCCCGCACCAAGCTGGGTCCCGAGGTGTACGAGAGTTTCCTGGCCCGGGGCGCACGGCTGGGCCGGGAAGCCGCGGTGGCGCGTGCACTGCACGGCCCCGCGGCACGCGAAGACCCGCCGCCCCCTGCTCCGCGAGGAGCGAGGGAACGACGGGCCGAAGCGGTGAAGCGCGAGGTACGTCCGGATCAGCGGGCGTAGTACTCGACGACCAGCTGCTCGTCGCAGATGACCGGGATTTCCTTGCGGTTCGGGTCGCGGTCCAGGCGGAAGGCCAGGGCCTTCAGGTTCACCTGGAGGTAGCGCGGGGTCTCGCCCTCGGTGTCGTAGCCACCCTCACGGGCGACCTGGAAGGGGACCTTCTCGCGGCTGCGCTCGCGGACCATCACGACGTCGTCGGGACGGACGCGGAACGACGGCTTGTCGACCTTGCCGCCGTTGACCTGGATGTGACCGTGGACGACCATCTGGCGGGCCTGGTAGATGGTGCGGGCGATGCCCGAACGCAGGACCAGGGCGTCGAGACGGCGCTCCAGCTCGACGACCAGCGCCTCGCCGGTCTTGCCTTCGGCCTTCTTGGCGCGGTCGTAGGCGCGGGCCATCTGGCGCTCGCTGATGTCGTACTGGGCGCGCAGACGCTGCTTCTCCAGCAGACGGACCTTGTAGTCCGAGTTCTGCTTGCGGCCACGGCCGTGCTCGCCCGGCGGGTACGGACGGGCCTCGAAGTACTTGACAGCCTTCGGCGTCAGCGCGATACCGAGCGCGCGCGACTTCTTGACCTTGGGACGCGACTGGTTAGGCACGTTCTCCAAACCTCCATGGTTGGGTTAGGTTAGGCTCACCTTACTCAAGGAGATCGCATGTCTCGTCCGGGGAACACCAGTCACATCACGGACAGCACAAAGAAGGCCGACGCTCTGGGCGTCGACGCGACGGAGGTCCGATCAGATCGTGGTCAGCCGCGTCCCAGCGGACTTGAAACCGCCCGGATGCCGTCAGCAGCCGAGCGCACACGAACTCTCGTACAGAGTACCTGCTCCGCGGTACTGCTGGTGACCGGGGTCGAAGCGGCCCTCAGCGACCAGCTGGTCCCGCTCACCCGCAGCACAGGCCCCGACGGGGAGCTGTATCTGCTCTTCCCCGCCGCCTCGCCCGCCGTCCGGGCGGCGACCCACGCGCAGGACGACGAGCTGTCCGCGGTGCTGGAGATCACAGATGTCGCGCCGGTCTCCGTGCCCCACCGGATCCGCGGCCGGGCCTGGGTCTCCGGCTGGCTCACCTCCGTACCCGGTATGGCGGCTCCCGGCCGGATGATGCTGCGGCTGGAGGTCGGGGAGGTGTACGTGGACGACCTCTGGGGGCACGGGAGCGCGGAGCCCGAGGAGTTCGCGGAGGCCGTGGCCGATCCGCTCGCCGGCCATGAGGCCGAGCTGCTCCAGCATCTGCACTCCGCCCACGGCGGCCAGGTGAGCGGCTTGGGGCGGCTGCTCGGCGACCGGGTCCCGGACGGGACGGCAGCGGTACCGCTGGCGCTCGACCGGTTCGGGCTGCGGGTGCGGTTCACCGGGACGCGGTGCTTCGACGCGCGCTTCGACTTCCCCGAGCCGGTGAGCGATGTGACCGGACTGCGCCGGGCCATGCACACGCTCTTCGACGCGGCGGCGGAGTGAGACCGGCGCGCCTGTCACAGGCCCGGGCCGCCGTCCGCACTGAGGCCGGCCTGACGGCCCGCCCTCACCGGCGCCCGTCCCCGCCCTCGCCCGACAGCCGCTCCCGCACCTTCTCGACCACGTCCGCGTAGCGCGCCTCGGCGCCGTACCGGGTGGGCTCGTAGTAGCGCTTGCCCCGCACGGAGTCCGGGGCGTACTGCTGGGCGGCGATGGCGCCCGGGACGTCGTGCGGATAGACGTAGCCCTGGGCGTGGCCGAGCTTGGCAGCGCCCTTGTAGTGCCCGTCGCGCAGATGGGCCGGGACCGGGCCGACCAGACCGGCGCGCACATCGGCGCGGGCGGCGGAGATAGCAGTGGTCGCGGCATTGGACTTCGGGGCGAGCGCCAGCGCGATCGTGGCATGGCTGAGGGTGAGCGCGGCCTCGGGGAAACCGATCAGCGCGACCGCCTGGGCGGCGGCGACCGCGGTCGGCAGCGCGGTGGGATCGGCGAGACCGATGTCCTCGCTCGCGGAGATCATCAGCCGCCTGGCGATGAACCTCGGGTCCTCCCCCGCCTCGATCATCCGGGCCAGATAGTGCAGGGCCGCGTCCACGTCCGAGCCCCGGATCGACTTGATCAGGGCGCTCGCCACGTCGTAGTGCTGGTCGCCGTCCCGGTCGTACGCCACGGCGGCGCGGTCGACCGTCTCCTCCAGCGTGGCGAGCGTGATCTCCTGATCGGACTTGGCCATCGCGGCGCCGGCTGCCGCTTCGAGCGCGGTGAGAGCGCGGCGGGCGTCACCGCCGGCGATCCGCAGCAGATGGGTCTCGGCCTCGGGGGCCAGCGTGACGGCGCCGCCGAGTCCGCGCTCCTCGGAGAGCGCCCGGTGCAGCAACGCGCGCAGATCGTCGTCGGTGAGCGGTTCCAGTGTGAGCAGCAGGGACCGGGAGAGCAGCGGCGAGATGATCGAGAAGTACGGATTCTCGGTGGTCGCGGCGACCAGCGTGACCCAGCGGTTCTCCACCGCGGGGAGCAGTGAGTCCTGCTGGGCCTTGCTGAAGCGGTGGATCTCGTCGAGGAAGAGGACGGTCTCCTTGCCGTAACCCCCCGAGGCCCGGCGCGCGCCGTCGATGACGGCACGCACCTCCTTGACGCCCGCGGTGATGGCGGAGAGCTCGACGAACCGCTTCTTGGTGGCCTGGCTCACGACATAGGCGAGGGTCGTCTTGCCGATGCCCGGCGGCCCCCAGAGCAGCACCGACGAGGGCCCGGCGGGCCCGCCGCCGGACTCGCCGACGAGCCGTCGCAGCGGTGAACCCTGCTTGAGCAGATGCTGCTGCCCCACTACTTCGTCCAGGGTGCGCGGGCGCATCCGTACAGCCAGGGGGCTGCTGGACGGGTCCTTCTCCTGGCGCTCTTCGGCCGCGGCGGTGAACAGATCGGGTTCCACGGAGAAAACCCTATGTCACCCCACTGACAACGCCGCCGGGGCCGGTGACCGGCCCGCCCGCCGCCGTGTCCGCCGAGGTCAGTGCGCCCCGGTCCAGAAGTCCCACCAGCGGGTGAGGATCAGCATGCCGATGATCCCGATGTGCAGGACGGGGAGCACCCAGGTGAACTCGCCGAAGAAGCTCCGCAGCCAGCCGGGGGCGGCCAGCAGGCCGTGCCGGATGTTGTGCGAGGTGACGTACCAGAAGAGGGTGATCGTGCCCACCCAGGCCAGGCAGCACCAGAGGCAGAGCGAGTTGATGTTGTACAGGGACTGGTACTGGAGCCAGCTGACGAATCCGACGCCGAAGAGGCAGCCCGCGTTGAACGTCAGCCAGTACCAGCGGCTGTAGCGCCCGCCCGCGATCAGGCTCATCCCGACGGCGATCACCACGGCGTAGGTGGCGAGCCCCAGCATCGGATTGGGGAAGCCGAAGACGGAGGCCTGCGCGCTCTTCATCACGTTGCCGCAGGACACCACCGGGTTGAGGCTGCAGCCGGGGGTGAAGTTCGGGTTCTTCAGGAGCTTGAACTCGTCGAGGGTGATGACCCACGCCGCCAGGAGACCGGCGGCACCGGAGATCACCAGGAGCCAGCCGAAGGCACGGCTCGCGCCGGTCTTCCCGTCCTGCTTCGCGGACACGTCATCAACCACTGTCGTCGTCATCATGCCGATCCATCGCTCCTGTGGCCTGTGGGCAGGCTCATTGTGCCGCACCGCACGGGGTCCGCACTGTTCGATAGAGATAAGGAGACGCGCGTACCCGTACGGAGCGGGCCGCCCGGCCCGTGGCTCCGCAGTGCGGTGAGGCGTACGGCCGGGGGCCGCCGGCGGTCCCGCGGTACGGCGGTGTCGTCGCGGTCGGGCCGACCCGACCCGGTGCGACCTGGGCTTTCGTGGCGGAGCAGCCCTCCGGGGCGGCGGGCGTCCGAGGAGCCGGCGCCGGAGGTTCCGGTGCGCGGGCACGGAGCGCCGCTTCCGGTGCGCGGCCGGGCCACCCGGTGCGGGGACCGGTCCGGCCGCCGTGAAACCGTACCCGGCGATCATGCGTAGCAATTCCCCGGACGGATGGACCGGACTCACCGGGTTGACGTCCCCGGGCCCCCCGGGGCGGGGGCGGTTTTCCCGGCTCCGGTGCGGGTATCCTTCTAGCTTTGTGTGGGGGGGGACACCCCCCCCCCCACCGACGCGCTGCTCAGTCGGACTCTGCGGAGGCCGCCGCCTTCTTCTTCGGGGCGGCGGCCTTCTTCGCGCGGGTGGCGGGGGCGGGGCGCCAGGCATGCAACGTGTCGTCGGTCAGGCCGAGTTCGCCCTGCTTCTGCTGCCGGAAGGCGAGAATTTCGGCGGCGGGGGACGCGCCGAACTCGGCGTCGTACTCGCCGTACCACTGGTCCAGCCAGGGCTGGAGCTCAAGCAGCCCGGCCAGGAACGGCACGATCTCCTCGCTGCCGAGACCGGCGGTCTGGATATACGAGGCGAGGGCGAGCGCCTGCTCCAGGTGGTCCCAGCCGGCCCACCCGTACAGCTCGGGCGACTGCGCGTTCACCGTGCCGTACGAGACGAACCGCTCCTTGGGCACGTCGAGCTTGCCCCGGGCTTTCCAGTAGCTCGGCCTCAGGAAGTCGGGGGGAGCGGAGGTGTATTTCGGAGGCACGGGAGTGCGCTCGCGGACTTTCCTTTTTGCCTGCTCGTCTGGTGCGGCGTCCTCCTCACGCTGCAACTCCCACACGTGCTCCCAGTCCAAGCGCTTTTTCAGCCCAGCGGGCTTGTAACGCAGAGCGGCGACGAATGGCACATGTTCCTCGGTTAGCAGCTCACGCACTGTCTTAGTGAGATCTTGTCGTGGCGCATACAGCTCGGCCACGGCGGTGAAGTTTTCGTCGGTCGACAGGCTCTCGGCGAGCCGCGCGAGGGTAGAGATAGTCGGGTTGTCCTGCTCGTCAAACCAATTCGAGCGGTTCTCGACCCGTTCGAGTAGCCAGGCACGTAGTGCCTTCTGACGCATCGAGTCCCAGCCCTCGCTTGCCCAGCGCCGCTTGTACTCTTGGCGCTCAACCATGCCGATGGCACGATTGGACTCAATGGCTTCAATGCGCTTCTTGACGAGTGTTCGGTAGTCGGCGGGCCAGTGGACGGGAATCTCGGTGACTGGAGTGTACTGGTGATTGTGGTGACGGAACCACGAAGTGTTGACCTCGCCACGCTTCAACTTGCGAGCGAGCGCGATGGCAAAGGCTCGCTCCGCAGGCGCCGTTTCGGGAAGCGTTGATGGATCGGCTGTCAGGTCTTCGTCCAGGAGTCCGTACAGGCGATACACCTGCCAGTCGAGTTCTTCCTGGAGCGTGATCATGCGTCCGCGAATGGAACGGAACTGAGCCTCGGCCTCGCGGAGAGACGAGGCGGTAGGGACGGCCTCAGAAACGAGTGCGGAGGCAGACGTAGCGGTGAGCTGTCGGGCCAGGTTGTCCAGCTCTCTAGCGAGGGCTGTCGGGTACTCCGAAGGAAGGGGGAACTCTTCGAGCTTCGTCCCTGTGAACTCGAACCGGTGCTCCCACGGTTCATCCGCGCCAGCGGTATCTGCGCCTGGACGGCCCTTGTCGTGACTTACCTGACGTAGCCAGAAACCAGCCGTGGAACTATTGAGGAGTCCGAGCAGTCGTACATGTTCTTCCTCCGTCGCCCCTTCCCGCAGCTTGATCACCGGCGCGGACTGCTTGAATACCTTCCCGCCTCGATCCAGCACGAAATGGTTGTGTGTCGCCACGAATGCGAATGTGAGTGACAAGGGCGTCGCATAGCGCTCAGGGACCCATCGATACCAAGCCCACCACGCTTTCCCTGTGTCGGCATGTGACTTTCCGTCGAAGTCTTTGGTCGACTTCAGCTGTGTGCGGAGCGGCCACAGAGCACGGCCCCAGGGGCTATGCTCATCCCAAGTGGCTGGCTTCAAATCTGCGGTGTAGGGAGTGATGGCGGACTCGACGCAGTTTTCGGCCCAGTCTCTGATTACTTCACCGATGACCAGTTCACGTGCTACGGAATCGGAAATGCCCTTACGTTGCAGAGCGTCGGTTGTGCTGATGAACGCGTCATCCTGACCGGGGAAGCTAGCGAATCCGATCGGGCGAGACAGAGTGCTCCGCAAGCGATCACGTGCCGAAGCCGCGATGGTTTCGTTGAGTTCCAGGCCGCCGTCAGCCAGGATCCACGGCTGCTTCGCGAAATACTGACCTCTCTCCAGGTCGTCCGCCGAAACCCACTGCCCGACACTTCCCGGCCGATCGATCTGCTCCTCGATTGCCCGCCACACGAGCCCCTCTTCCGGGCTGTCCGGTGCTGATGGCTCTCCCTGTACGCTCCGCACGGTCCGGATCGAGGGCTGACGCTTCGAGCCCTCCCTGGAGCGACCTACCAGGATGACCGTCGGCGTCCCGTGCCCCGGAATGTACGCCCCCGACGTGTCGATGACCTCCGTCAGTTCGACCTTGTGCGCGAAGAACTCCTCGATGAGCTTCGTACCGAACTCCCGCTTCATGAAGGAGTTCGCCGTGATCTGGCCGACCATGCCGTACCCGGCCTCATCGCCCCCGCCCCGCTTGGCGAGCTCGAAGAATCTCTGAGCGAACGGCACCGACAGCGCGTACGTTCCCGCACACGCGTCGTACAGCTCCCTATACAGCTGGTTCAGCTGTTTGTCCTTGACCGTGATGTACGGCGGATTCCCCACCACCACGTGATACCGCCCCTGCTGCAGAATCCCCGGGTACTCGTGCACGTCCTCCGTCGCGTACGAGAACTCGGCCAGCGGGTCACCAGCCGCACCCTCCTCCCCAAGGCCCAGCTGAAGCTCCAACTGCCGGTCCTTGATCAGCGAGTCGCCCACCGCCAGCTGGATCGGCCACTCGTACTCCCGCGCCGCCCCGAACGTCCGCAACCCGCTCGCCGCCATCGCCGCAACGAGCAGCCGGAATCGCGCCACCGCCACCGCGAACGGGTTCAGGTCCACCCCGTGCACCGACTCCAGCGCCGCCCGCACTCGCTCGTACGCCCCGACCTCCGGCCGCTCCTCGGCCCACAGCCGCACGAGCCTCCGGAACGCGCCCAGCACAAAGTGCCCCGACCCGCAGGTCGGGTCGATCATCTTCAGCTCTTCGAAGCCGAACTCCCGTACCGCAGGCGTCATCGTCCGGTCGAGGATGAACTCCTCGACGAATTCCGGGGTCTGGAGCAGCGCGTACGTCTTCCGCGCCGCCTCGCTCAGGTCCTGGTACAGGTCGCCCAGGAACCGGGTGTCCCAGCCCTCCGTCCCGTCCTCGATCAGCGGGTCCGTGAAGTCGTGCACCAGCACCGACGTGCTGCCTGAGCCGTCCTCCGGCTCTGTCCCCGCCTCCACCGACTTCTGCTCCCGCCAGAACGCCAGCAGCGCTCCCGCCCCGTCGTGAGACAGCGGAATCTGGTACAGCGGATTGTGGTCCCGGTCGAACAGCAGCCGCCCCGCCTGCCCCGCCCCCAGCTCCGCGAACGCCGTCTCCAGCCACCCGCGATACGTCGGGTCGGCGTCCTTCGCCATGTACTCCTCGTACCGGGCCTGGGCGACCTCGCGCCCCGCCACGTCCGGCGCCGTGATGTACGGCTGCGCGATCAGCCGGTTGTCCTCGCTGAACCGGACGAAGACCGTGCCGAGCACCCACGCCACCGCGACCTGCGTGACCCGCTCTCCGAGCCAGGAGTTCCAGGTCGCCGCCGTACGCCCCAGCTTCTTCGCCTGGTCGTACTCGCCGCGCAGCCGTGCTCCTACCTCGGGAACGGCCTTGACCTGCGCGTCCAGGTCGGTCTCTGCCGCCTTGACCTGCTTCTGCAGGTCGTTGAGGAGGCTCTTGCGGTCGATCACGGACTGCTCCCGAAATTGTGGCTGAAAGGCGAGACGAGAAGGAGGAAAGAAGAGGAGAGAGAAGCGACGAACCGCGTCCGTGCGTCCGGCGTCAGACAGCGTCCGGTGCCAGATGCTTCCGCGCGACCCACGCGTCCGGCACGACGATCCACTCGTCGAACCCGGCCTGGTACGGAACGCTCTGCCCGGCCAGCCTCGGCGCACGCGCCGGGTCGGACTGGGCGACGAGCAGCCACAGCGGGCTGCCGCCCTGCCGCGACTCCTCGGCGAGGCGGCCCAGGAGGTCGAACGCGTCGTACCGGGCGAGTGCCGCCGTGTCGGTGAGGAGCAGCGGACCGCTGCCCTGCGCCAGACGCTCGCGAAGCAGTGGCTCGACCCGCCCCCACGCCTTGTCCGTACGGACCCGCAACTGCTGATGGGGCCGCGTGCCCGTTTCGGCGGCGTCCGCCTTGAGGATGGTCTCCCAGGTCGGCTTGGCCGCCTCGGCGATCACGCCACGCAGCTCGGCAAGGAACAGCCCGGTCAGCGATACGACGCCCACCCCGTACGGCTCGCCGGCCAGCCGCCGTACCGTCGCCTCCGCACCCCGGTGCGGCACGGTCAGGACCCGGAACCCGTCCTGCCCCGCCGAGTGCACGAGCCGCTGCTCGGCCTTCACCGCCGCGGCGACCGCCGCATCCGCGTCGTACTGCGTCGGCGCGGACCGCCGCCCGGCCGAGGCCGCGACACCCCAACTCGCGGACGTCAGACCGCTGGTGAACTCCCCGGCGGGCCGGTCCGGGACGAGGCGCAGGGTCTTGTCGTAGCGGGTCGCCAGCTTCAGCTCGAAACCGGCCTCCTTCAGCAACCGCACCAGCGCGCTGCCGACCGGCAGTTCGCGCGGGACGAGGGGATCCTCGCCCAAGTCGGGGAAGCGGGTCGCGACCCGCTTGTGCAGAGCGTCGACGGTGAGCCCCGGCTGGCGCTCCTCCTCGACACCCGGCTGCACGGCGACCACGCCGGCCTGGGTGATCCGCAGTGCACGGACGAGGTCCAGGTCGCGTGGATAGATCTCCAGGCGGGGCGTGAGCGCGGCCCCGGGGGAAGCCGCGACCGCGATCTCGGCCGTCCGCCGCTCGTCCCAGCCGAGTGCCCCCGGCGGCTGCCGGACCGCGGCCAGCTTGGTGAGGACCGTGCTCGCCGTCGGCAGGGACTCCAGGCCCGCCAGCTCGTCCGCCTGCGTGCCCAGCTTCAGCGCGTACTCCTGGAGGGCCGGCAGGGTCGGGGTGTCCGCCCCGTCGTCACTGTCCTCTCCGTCGCGGACATCGATGACGATCAGTCCGAGCACCGGGTCGGCGCCCTTGGGCAGCCGGGCGTGGAAGTAGCGGAACCGCGGAGGCGTCTCCTCGTACTGCTCCCGGAACTGCTCCCGCTCCACCACCGCACGCAGCAGCGACAGCGCCAGCGCACGCCGGTCGCGTCGCTTCGCCACCTTGCTGCCCCGCTGGGCGAGCAGCGCATCGGCGAGTTCGAGCACCGGCACGACCCGGCCGCGCTCGGCGACCAGGTCGATCAGTTCGTCGCTCAGCAGCTTCAGCGCGGGATCGTTGTACCAGCGCTCGCGCGATTTCTTCACGATCTGCGGGATGCGGCCCACCGTGAGGCCAAGGGCTTTGGCGACGTCCGTCTGCCGGACCCAGGGCAGCCCCTCGGGCAGGTCACCGTTCTCATCGGGAAGCCGGAGCAGCAACCGTACGGCCTCGCGCTCCTTGACGTTGGAACGGGCGTTGCCGCCCGACGGACGCGGCACCAAGCGAGACGCAAGGGCGTCCAGACTCAGCCCGCGCAGCACCTCCGGGCCGGTGTCGCCGCCGACCACCGCGACCGCTTCGGCGACCGCCTGCTCCAGCTCGGTGACCTCCTCGCGGGCGGCCTTGAGCGCCTCCTTGCTCATCGGCGCCGGTGTCTTGCCGAGTCGCAGGTTCCACTGCTTCTGCCGGTTCTGGATCTCCGTGCGGGTCCGTGCGCCCATGCCCGGGGCGGTCAGGAACTTCCGCACCGAGTAGTCGAGGACGTCCCCCACGGTGTTCAGGCCCAGGTCGAACAGCTGGGACTGTGCCGCGAGGGTCAGGCCCGCCACCGACAGCGGCGTGGAACGGTCCGCCCGCTCCGCCTGTTCGTCACGGATCTCCTCGGCCGAGGTGTCGTCGTCGCCCTGGCCGATCTGCGGCGCAGCGCTTTCTACCGCCACCACCTTGCTGCCGTGCCCGGAGCTCGGCGCTGTCGTCCGCTGGGCGTCAAGGAAGATCGCATTCCAGGCGCGCTCCATCGGCTTCAGATCGGGGAAGCGGTTCTTCACGTCCCGGGCCAGAGCCTTGCGGAAGAAGGCCACCAGGCCGTCCCGCACCGGATCGTCGAAGGCGTCGGAGGCCAGCTGTGGGTACGGCCACTCCTTCGGACCGGTCTGCCGGGGCGTGACCGAGCCGTCTCCCCAGCGGGGCAGCTCGCGGGAAGCCATCTCGTGCAGAGTGACAGCCAGCGCGTACCGCTCGGCGTGGCCGTCGTACGAACCGCGCGTGATGATCCCGACGAACGGGTCGAGATAGCCCTCGGTGCCCGCCTCGATCTCCTTCGCGGGATAACCGGCGAGCGAGAAGTCGATCATCACAAGCTGACGGGTGCCATTGGGACGGATCCGGATCGCGATGTTGTCCGGCTTCAGGTCCCTGTGCCAGATTCCCTCCGCCTCCAAGTGCTCCACCGCGCCGAACAGGTATTTTCCGTACGTCTCCAGCTGGTCCATGCGGAGGCGGCCGTAGTCCCGCAGCTGACGGGCGACGGTGTCCTCGCGTCTGCGTGCGGCCTTGCCCGTGCTCTCCGTGTCCAGTGCGCGGTTGTCACCCACGTACTCCAGGGCGAGCACCCTGCGGCCCGCGAGGGTCAGCGGCTCCCGCTCGTACAGCGCGATGATGCTGGAATCCCGGTGGATCCGGCCCAGGACATCGGCCTCGCGGTCGAGCACCACGTGCTTGGCCTCGCTGAGCGCGACCTTGAGCACCGCGACCGGCAGGCTGCCGCTGCGCCGGGGCTCACCGGCCAGGTCACGGACCAGGAACGCGCGCGACGTCGAGCCGGTACCGAGACGGCGCACGATCTCCCAGCGTCCGGCGAACACGTCACCGGCCATGGCTTCCAGTGGGTCCTTCTCCGGCTCGGTCCGCTCTCCGCCGGCCTGTGGGGCCGGAGGAGCATCGGCAGCCGGCTCCCCACTCGCGGCGTCGTCGAGAGACACAGCCTGCTGTGTGAACGCCTCCTCGACGAATTCCAGCATCTCCAGGAAGTCGTCGATCGTGGAGAGGCGACGGTTCGGCTCGTACGCGGTGGATGCCTCCACCAGATCGTCGATGTCGGGGTTGAGGCCGTCCACCAGCGCGCTCGGGGCGAGCGTCTCACCCGCCTCCAGGCGGGACAGGACCTCGCTCTGGGTCGCACCCGGCGCCTGCCCGGTGACCAGGAGATACGTGAGAACGCCGAGCCCGTACACATCGAGCCGGACCGGGTCCGCCCTGGGGATCCGCAGCTCGGGGGCCAGATACGGGTCGGCCTGCTGGGAGACGTGCAGACCGGACACATGCGAGGTGGCCAGCGTCAGCGGCTTGCCCTGGCTGGCGCTGTGCCCGGAGGCGATCTGCCAGTCCGCGATCTGCAGCCGGGGGCTCAGCCAGCGCTGCTCCTCGCCCAGTTCGCGCCCGCGCGGACCGCGGTTGCGCGGGATCACGTGCACCGCGTGCGCCGACAGCGTGCGGTGATGGAGCCGGTTGGAGTGCGCGGAGCGGAGCGTCTCGGCGAGCTGGCGGACCAGTGCGAGACGGCCGGGCAGGCCGAGGCGCTCTCCGTGCTCCACCAGGTAGTCGTCGAGCCTGAGGGTCTCCGGGTGGTAGTCGAAGAGGATCGTCGGGCCTGCGGGATGTCCCGACGGCAGGTAGCTCTTCAGCTGGACGACGCCCGGGTGCCGGAACCGGCTGAGCACCGTGGCCTCACGAGCGGCGGCCTTCTCCACTGAGGCGCGCTCGGTGTCCGAAGCACCCCGCTCGCTGAGGAAGACCCGCACCCGCGCCAGATCGTGCAACTGGGTGTGACTCCCCAGGTAGTCGGCCCAGGTCGGACCGGAGTCGAACGACTTCGTCTCCAGGAGATACGACCCGACCTCGTGCTGACGGCGGACGGACGCGATACCTAGCTGCTTGAGGGCCGCGCCGACCTGGCGGGAGACCCCGGCGGTCACCTGCCCCCGGGCATCCTCCGGGGGAACGGCGAGCATCTCGACCAGTTGCCTGATCTTGAAGACGCCATTCAGGTCGGCGCCCGCCAGGTTCACCCGAAACTTGTCGTCGGTGAAGCAGACCGCCTCACCCACCCAGATCCTCGGGCGCCCGGGGCCACGCCCCACGACGTTCCCGATCAGGCCCGCCAGCTCCTTGGCCTTCTGATTGGTCAGGTGCAGCGGATTGCCGTGCCGACGCTGGGTACCGCCGGGTGTCGTCTGCACCCAGCTGTTCCCGCCGCCGCTCACCGACCCGTGCCAGTCCTTGAGCTCGACCAGGAACACACCGGCTGGCGCGGTGACCATGAGATCGATCTCGCGGACGTGCCCGCTGTTCGCCGTGAAGGTGAAGTTCGACCAGGCACGCCAAGGCTCCTCGTTCGGCAGGAGCCTGCGGATCGCCTCAAGACCGCGGCGCTCGTGCTCGAACTCGGACTCGGTGACCGTCGTCCACCGGCCATCCTCCATGTGGCTCCTGCCCCGTGTCAGCTCATGCGCGTGTGTGCCGGTCGCATTCCTGCTGGTGCGACCCAGACAGCCCGGCTGAATTCTCTGGAAGAAATCCTAGACGGTGACACTGACATCAGGTGGTCCAGAAGTGACAGCGGCGATACAACGGCAGGCCAGAGGACTGGAGGGGGTGCCGGCCCGACTGTCGGGCCGGCCGGGAGCCGAGGCGAGCGGCGGGACAGGCGTGCCCCCCCATCCACCCGGGGGGGTGGGGGTGAGTTTGGGTGGTGTGAGGGGGAGAGCGGGGGGTTGGCTAGTGGGGA
>NZ_JBHYWP010000015.1:29625-48547 GCF_042751845.1 Streptomyces sp. NPDC059398
CCCGGCCACCCCACGCCTGCCCTCTTGAGGGTCGGGGGCGCGGGCCCCGCCGTCGCCCCGCCGGGGAGCCGCGGGGCGCGGCGGGACAGGCGTCCCGCCGAAGCCGGCGGGGTGTGCGGTGAGCATTGCGGAGGTTGCGCGGGACAGCGTGGGTGAGGGACATGGGCCAGTGACCTGAACGAGGGCTCTGTGGTTTGTCCAAAGACGTACTGGTCGAAACCCACGACTCTTCGATACATATGAGAGGTTGAGCTGGGGATCAGGGGGGATTCTGTGCTGCTTGTCGTGGGTTTACTAGGCATAGGTGGATGTGTGCTGGTGTCCCGTTGCGGTGGACCGACGCATTACCACAGGCCGTGCCGCCGCAGGCGCAAAGGACTCTTCGCCCGTTGCAGGGATCACGGCTTCACCCTTGTCACGGTCACCGACCTGGCCGGACTCGCGCTGTTCGGTCTGGCTTTCGGAGTGTGGGCACTCTTTGGGGCAGCCGGCTGATGCGGCGCAGCCGTAGCCAAGGAGGGTGGGCCGCGATTCCCTGGTGGGCATGGGGGCTCGGGGGCACGGCAGTGCTCATCGGGCTGTCGCAGGCGGCCCAGCAGTGGCCGGTCCGGACCGGATTCGGGTTGGCATCCGTGGCTGTCGGACTGGCGCTGAAGCCGGGGCGATCGGCCTTGATGGCGCGGGCCGGCCGCTCGGCGCTCGACGCAGGGCCCGTGCGCTATTCGCTGGCACATCTCGATTCCCTGGATCCCACGGAGTTCGAACTGGTCGTCTGCTCCCTGCTGCGTAGGGACGGACTGGCCGCGCAGCACGTCGGCCGAGCCGGGGACAAGGGAGCAGACGTCATGGTCGTCGACAGGTCTCGACGACGGGTGGTCGTGCAGTGCAAGCGGCTGCGACCGGATCGAAGGGTCGGAGACCAGGACGTACAGCGGGTCAACGGAACCTACCGGCACGACCACAATGCCGAATTCGCTGTGATCGTCACCACGGGAGGATTCACGACAGCCGCGAGAACCAGTGGCCCGCGTTACGGGATCCATCTGGTCGACCGGGACGCGCTGGAGCGGTGGGCCGACCTGGGGGAGCCGTTGTACCGGATTCTCCGGATTCCCGACGAGCGGACACGGAGCGGGAAACCGGGCTCCGCATCTTGGCGTGCAAGAAAGTCGATAGAGTGACATTGCGTCAGAAGACACTACAACCCGCCCTGTGTGAGGGCGGGTTGAGGAACCAAGGGGGAGTATGACCGGCCAGATCGAGTCCGTACGGATTCAGGTGTCCGGGGCGGACCCGCGTCACGCGGAGCTGGAGGCGCGAGAACTCCGCGACGTTCTGCGCCGGTTGGACGACACCGAGGTGCGCTTCGCCCCAGCGGAGGCAGCACACGACGGAGAGGGTTCGAAGGGTCCTGGGCTGCTGACCCCGGAGGTCGTGCTCGTTCTCACGGGAGGATCCTTCACGCTGGCCGGGACCGCCATCAAGGCGTGGGTCGCCGTCCGTAAGAGCCGCATGGTGCGCGTCCTGCATCCGGACGGCACGGTCACGGAGTTCCAGGGCGGCGTCTCCGGGCGTGAGATCAGGAAGCTGCGGGACGTTGGTGGCAACGGCAGTTCGGGCGCCGGTCCCGGAGCCGGGCGGTGAGCCGAAAGCATGCCCTGCTCGTGGGCACCGCCACCCACCAGGACGTGAGCTACCCCGCGCTGCCTTCGGTGCGCGCGGACATCTATTTCCTGGGCCAGGTGCTGGAGATGCCGGCCGTCGGAGGGTACGAAAAGTGCTCCCGGGTCGAGGACTCGCCGAAAGCGGCGGTCAAGCAGGCCATCGAGGAGTTCCTGAGCGTGCGGGAACCCGATGAACTGGTGGTGGTCTACCTCAGCGGCCACGGGACGTACGACCGCGAGGACGGTCAGCTGTACTTCGTCACCACGGACACCGAGGCCGGGCGCATGCGGCAGACAGCCCTCGAAGCAGCTTTTGTCATCGACCAGTTGGAGAAGTGCGCGGCCCGCCGCAAGGTGCTGCTGCTCGACTGCTGTTTCAGCGGCAGCGCGGTGCAGGGCTTCCGCAGCAAGGGGGCACCCGCGACGACCGCCCTGCCGGTGGTCGAGGCCGGAGGAGTACACGTCATCACCGCCTCCCAGCACTGGGAGAAGGCGTTCACCACGGATGCCGACCAGCCTTCGCAGTTCACCCGGGCGATCGTCGAAGGCCTGCATTCGGGACGAGCGGACCTGGACGGCGACGGGCAGATCTCCGCGAACGACCTGTTCCGTCACATCAGCCGGGACCTGCAGAAGGCACCGGACGGCCGTAGGCAGACGCCGACCCAGTCCACCCTGTCCGTGACCGGCGACATCTACCTCGCCCGTGCCGCCACCGGCCGCCAGATCCCCGCACTCAAGCCACTGCCCGCCGGGCTCACCGCGGTGACCGACACCGCGGGGGACAAGTCGCCGGCACCGGTCGAGCCCGTCGAGGCCGCACACGACGACACCGCCTTCACCGAGGCCGAATGGGCCCGGCTGCTGGCCTATTACCAGCAATGCCTGGAGGTGGAGGACCGCACCGGCGAACTGCTGCCGCTGGCGGGCAGCGACCCGCCGCGAATGGTCTGGCCGGCCGGGGAGGAAGTCCTTCTCTCCGGCTCAGAATCCAGTGTGCAGGCGCCACAACGCGTCGTGGACCTCGCAGAGCTGGCGCAGAAAGACGGCTCCGATCTCTGGTACGGGTACCCCGTCGCCGTGCTGTACGACGGCACGCGACAGGTGTGCGCACCCCTCGCCATGCGCCGGATCGAAGTCGAACACGGACCACAGGGGCGCAGCGTCGTCACGCCTTCCGGACCGATCGTCCTCCACCCCGAACTCGTCCTGAACCGGCTGGGCAAGGACGAAGGCGGGGAACTGCTCGCCGCCTACCAGCCCAACTGGCGGCCGGGTTTCCGTGAGGACATGATCCGCGACCTGCGCAGCCTGTTGCAGGAACTCGGGCTGTCCGACACCGAACACCTCGATCCCGGAGCCCTCGGCGACGGCAGCTCGCTGCGTGCGGCACACGAAGGTGCCCGCAACGTGGCGGTCGTCTACGCGGCCCGGTCGGACAGCGCGGCTACAGCGCAGCTGATGAAGGACTACAAGACGCTGCAGCGGAGTATCGGGCAGTTCCCGGACACGGCACTCGGAGCGTTCACCGCACAGGCCGAAAGGGAGCCGAGCGCCGAACAGGACGTCCAGATCGTCGCGCCACTGGAACTCAACGAAGGACAGGAAGCCGTCATCCGGGCCGCCATGGTCCGCAGGCTCACGGTCGCCACCGGACCACCCGGCACAGGCAAGAGCCAGCTCATCGTCAACACGGTCGCCACCGCCAGGGCGGCCGGACAGACCGTGCTCGTGGCCTCCACCAACAACAAGGCAGTGGACGAGGTCTGGCAGCGATGCGAGGAACTCGCCCCGGGACTTCTCGTGCGGACAGGCGCGCAGTCGGTCATCGACAAGGAGGTGCGCACCCTGGAGGAGCTGACCCGCAGCGTCCGGCCCCGGCAGTCCTCCCAGACGTACCGGGGCGAACTGCGGAACCATCTCCGGACACAGGAGTCGCTGCGGCACCGGCTCGCTGAGATCGCCCGCCGGGAGCGGGACCTCGCCGATCTCGGCCGACTGCGTTCCGCTTACGCGGAGAAGCACCACCAGGACCTTTTGGCACTTGCCGCCGCACTGGGTGACGATATCTCCCTGGGACGGTGGCTGCGTCGGGCCCGTACGGCCGCCCGTCTCGGAATCATCGGGGGATGGCTGCGCGGCCGGTGCGTGCGCAGGCTCGGCTCTGTGCCGGTCCAGGTCGCGGGCCGTCAGAACTTCGCCGAGCTGCTGATGTTCGCCGAGGCGGAAGCCGACTGGCGGCAGATGCGTACCGCAGCCGAAGCGGCGCCCGACGACGCACAGCTTCACGCCACGCTTCAGGATGCCGACCGGCGAGTCCGTGAGGCCGCGACAGCACTGCTGCGGTCGTCGGTGGCGGAGCAGGCGATGACCGCCCGCGCTGCCATCCACGAGCGCATCGAGGCGGTGCGGGCACGATCACCGAGGCAGTGGTCGACCCTGGACCGCATCCTGCCGCAGGTCTCGGGCTGGGCAGTCACCGCGCGATCCGCCCGGCGGTTCCGGGACCGGGCCGCCCTCTTCGACCTGGTCATCGTGGACGAAGCCAGTCAGTGCTCCGCACCGGATGTGCTGCCGCTGCTCTTCCGTGCCCGGCGTGCCCTGGTGATCGGCGACCCCATGCAGCTGCAGCACATCACCACACTGCAGCCGCGCCAGGAGGCGGAGGCGCACCGGGGAGCAGGACTGCGAGCGAGCTGGCTCGACGAGCACCGGCTCGAGCACCGCCGCTACTCCTCCTTCCATGCGGCTGCCCATGCGGCAGGGGAGACGCTGCTGCTCGACGAGCACTTCCGTTGCCACCCGGACATCGTCGGCATCGCGAACCGGCACTGCTACGGCGGCCGGCTGACCGTCCTCACCGATCCCCGATCGCTGCGGCGCATCGATGGAGTCGACGCCGTGCAGTGGCTCGACGTGAAGGGGGCGGCGCGCAGGGGTCACAACGGGTCGTGGCTGAACCAGGATGAGGCAGACCGTGTTCATCTCTCGGTGGAGCGCCTGCTCAAGCGACTTCCGCACGGTTCGACCGTAGGCGTCGTCACTCCCTTCCGGGCTCAGAAGGACCTGATCGCCGGCTGCTGGCAGGACGAACCACGGGTCAGGGTCGGAACAGTACATACTTTCCAGGGAGGACAGCAGGATGTGATCCTGCTGTCCCTTGTCGCGTCCGACCGGATGCGTCCGAGCGCGGTCAACTGGCTCTCTCGCGAAGTCAACCTCTGGAACGTGGCCATCACACGGGCCCGTTCGCATCTCATCGTGTTCGGAGACCGCGAGTTCTGGTCGGTCCGGCCCGGCATGCCGCACGCACTCCTCGACGCGGCAGAGGCCAAGGACGGCCTCCCTTCGCTCTGGGTTCACCCGGAACATTCCGCCGAAGACGTAGGCGACCGGCTGCAGTTCCTGCTGACGGACGAGATTCCTGGAGCCCTGATCGACCGGAATGCCACGGTGGACGGCTATCCCTACGACTTCGACGTCCGCCGCAGCTCGAAGAGTGTTCGGATTCGACTCGACCCTGGTACGTCCACCGGCGCAGAGGCCGCACGTCACCTGAGACTCGCGCTCGGCCGAACGAGCCTGCTGCCCAACGGCGTGCGGATCCCTGCCTGGCAGGTATGGGACGGGCGGACGGAACGGGTGGTGGGCCGACTCGACAACTGAAATGTGCAGGGAGGGGCGGGCAGCGCTGAAGAACGCACAGGGACGAGCGAGAAGCGCGATACGACTGCGACAGCCGAAGCCAGGCCCTATCATCGGACCGGGGGATCTCGGTGTCCCGGCCCGCACGCCGGAAACCGCTGCGTCGGCATGCGTACGAGCTTCTCCGACGACCGGTTTCTTCGTAATCCGCCAGGAGTTCACCGTGCCGTACACGGCAGAGATCAGCCGCTCCAACCCGACGAGCATCATCTTCCTCGTTGACCAGTCGACCTCCATGAGCGATCCCATCGGTGGTGAAGTACCGCAGCAGAAGGCCGATGTCGTCGCCGACGCCATCAACCGACTGCTCACCGAACTCTCCGTCAAGTGCGCGAAAGAAGAAGGCGTACGCGACTACTTCCACGTCGCGGTCATCGGCTACGGAGCCACCGTGGGCTCGGCGCTCGCGGGGCCGCTCGAAGGACGGGACCTTGTCCCCCTGAGCGAGGTGGCGGACAACCCGGCCCGCATCGACGAGCGGAGCAAGAAGGTTCCCGACGGGGCCGGCGGACTGGTGGAGACTGCCGTCAACTTCCCTCTGTGGATGGATCCGGTCGCTCACGGCGGGACCCCGATGAACCGTGCGTTGCAGTACGCGGAGGGACTCGTCGCCGGCTGGACCGAGCGGTACCCGGCCGGATTCCCGCCCATCGTCATCAACCTGACGGACGGCGAGTCGACCGACGGCGACCCCACCGCCGCGGCCGAGGCCGTCACCTCCCACGCCACAGCGGACGGAGCGGCACTGCTGTTCAACCTGCATGTGTCCGCGGCCGGCGGCACACCAACCGCGTTCCCCGACTCGGCGGACACCCTTCCGGACAGCTACGCCCGGACCCTGTTCGGCATGTCCAGCCCGCTGCCGAGTCACATGCGCTCGTACGCGGCCTCGCAGGGGCAGCGGGTCAGCGAGACCACTCGCGGTTTCGTCTACAACGCCGACATCACCACGGTCGTTCAGTTCCTCGACATCGGTACCCGGGCAACCGAACTGCGGTGACGACCTCCACTTCCTGCGTGTACATCACGCACCTGGTGGCGCCCAAGAAAGGAAGCACGGCAGCGGAATGCGAAGACGCCGTCGCCGTGCTTCCCGGGCATCCGCACGATCACATGCTGCGGGAGCCATTCGCGGCCGGCGTCTGCGACGGAGCCACGGAAAGCGCACTGGCCAAGGACTGGGCCAAGCTGCTGTCCCGCGCCGCGGCCGAACACGCCATGGCGCTGCCGGACGCGCTGGCGGGCGGAACCGCCTTCGAGCAGTTCGCAGCGTCCGTGGTGGCCCGGTGGGATCCCTGGCTGGCCGACTACACACTGGCTCGCCAGGCAGAAGGGCGTCCACTGAAGTGGTACGAGCACACCAAGCTCGCGGAGGGTGCCTACGCGACGCTGCTCACGGTGCGCGTCGACCCGGAGAGCGGTGCCCACGACGGCGAAGCAGCACCGTCCTGGCGGTGGCGTGCGGCTGCCTTGGGGGACAGCTGCCTGTTCCACCTGCGAGACGACCAGTTGATACAGGCGTTCCCGGTGTCGGCCGTCGAGGAGTTCGGCACCACTCCCGATCTCTTCGGCAGCCGCAACCGTGATGCCGCGCTCCTCGCCGACCGCACGAGATTCACCGGAGGGAACTGTCGCCCGGGAGACCGCCTGCTCCTGATGACGGATGCCCTGGCCGCTTGGCTCATGTCGGCTCCGGACCAGGCCGACGCCGTCGGCCAGCTCCTCGAGTACGCCGGGCCCGACGACCTGGACGATTTCAACAACTGGCTGAATGGGCTACGGGACAGCCGGCAGTTGCGCAACGACGACGTGGCGTTCGTACGGATCGATTTCGAGGGACGGTGAACATGGGCCCGGCCACCGGTTCGCAGCGCCGGTTCCCCAGCGGCGCCGAGTACGCGGAAGCCCTGCAGCACACCCAGCTGTGCTTCCATCATCCGGAACTCAGGGGAGCCCGGCCCGAGCTGACCGGACTCGGTCTGCCGCGCCCCATCTCCGGCGCCTTCGCCAGTGTCTTTTCCCTGACCTCGCCCTCATCGGGCCGTCGGTACGCGGTCAAATGCTTCACCCGTCACGTCCCGGACCAGGAACGTCGGTACGAGGCCATCAGCTCCCGACTCGCCCTGCTCGATCCGGCGGAGCTCTCCCAGCCGTGGAACCTCGGCTTCGAGTACCTTCCCGACGCCATCAGCGTGGGGCGGGAACGCTACCCGGTCCTCAAGATGGAGTGGGCCGAGGCCGTCACCCTGTCCTCCTGGCTCGACGACAACCATGCGGACCCGATCGCCGTCGATCGTTTGGCTGACCGGTTCGAGGAACTGACCCGGGACCTGGCGAACCACCAGATCGCCCATGGCGATCTGCAGCACGGCAACCTGCTCGTGGCGAGCGACGACACCTTGCGGCTGGTCGACTACGACGGCATGTACGTCCCGGCACTGGCCGGCCTGGGCGGGACCGAGCGAGGGCACCGGAACTATCAGTCGCCCCTGCGGGGGAACGACGACTTCGGACTGGATCTTGACCGGTTTTCCACCTGGGTCATCTTCCTCTCGTTGAAGGCGATCGCCTCCGAACCGGCCCTGTGGTCCCGATTGCACGAACCCAGCGGCGAGTTCCTCCTGCTCACCGAAGACGACTTCACGAGCCCGGCCGGGTCCGCACGACTGCAGACACTGCTCACTCATCCCGACCGTATGGTGAGCGGACTCGCCGACCAGGTGCGGACCCTGGCCTGCCAACCCCTGGACATGCTGCCGCCGCTCACCCTGGCCGTGCCCAGGCAGCGCCAAGCCGCAACGGTGATCACGGACACCGCTGCTCACAGCGGGGCCGCCGCCCCGGGCACCGGCGGTCTGCCCAGCTGGATGGCGGGACACGTCGCCTCTGAGGCGTCGCCGACGCAGCCCGCGCCCTCTGTGGCCTCACCGGACAGATTCCAGTTCAGGACGCCACTGGATGTCGCTGTAGCCGTCGTCTGGCCCGTGATGCTGGCAGTGACCGTGCTGGCCCTTGTCATGGGGCTCTCGACAGCCCTGTTCGGTCCGGTAGTCCCGGCGCTCGTCGCCACCGCGTTCTCGGCGTTCGGGCGGACTCGCCGCACGGAGTTGGCTCAGATACGGGCCGTTCTCTCCGGGCTCACAGCGGAACTGGATCAGCTCGACGATCCGGTGAAGGCTGAGAAGAAACTACGCAAGGACCGGGCGAAGTTCGACGCCGCAGAGACGAAGCGCGCCGCAGACCACCCACGAGAACAAACCAAGCTCACTGCGAGCTACCACGGCGAGCTCCAGCAGATCGAGAAGCGCAGGATTCGTAAGCGGCAGGAGCTGGACAAGAAGATCGCCGGGCTTTCGACGGAGCGCGGGAAAGCATTGCAAACGGAGCTTACCGCCCGGCAGTCCGCCTACGTACGTGACCGTCTCGGACGACAACTGATCTCCCGGAACCCGCCGCACGGCATCGGACCGACACTGGCCGCGCGTCTCGCGGCAGCGGGAGTCCGTACCGCAGCCGACTTCACCGGATACCAACCCGTGCGCAATACGCACTACAACAGCGTCGGTGCCGAACTGGTGCTCAGCAACGGCCGCCGTGTCGACGTCCAGGGCATCGGTGAGGCCAAGGCCATCGCGCTCGAGGCCTGGCGCAGGCAACTGGTCGCCGACGCCGAAGCCGGTCAGCCCACCATGCTCACCGCACAGGAACGACGCTCGATCGACCAGGGCATCGAAGTCCGGCGCACCCGCCTGACCGCTGAGCTCCGCTCCGTGGACGCGGCAGCCGAAGCCTCACGGACAAAGGCACAGAAGGAGTTGGAGGAGGGCCAGGCGCGGCTCACCCGGGAGAACACTCTGGCTGGCGAGCGATCCCGCAGGCAGCGGCAGGAGTTCAGTCGGCGAGCGGTTTCGCTCCAGCAGAACAGGGCGCGCCATGCGGCGCTGAGCTCTGCTGCTGAGACTGCTGAGGCACACCGGCGCAGGCTGTCCCTCGTGCAATACCTGCGATTCCTCTACACCGGTCGCTGAACCGCGCCTCTGAAAGGCACGATGCCGCATCCCCGGTCGACCTCGTGCTCCATACCGTCGAGGGCGCGCATCGCTCCGGATGAGGGATCGCGGTGGTTCAGACCGTGGAGGAGCGGACAGTGATGTCCGCTAGGTCGGCCGGGTGGGTGGTGGCGAAGCCGAGTTCCTGGCTCGGGAGCTGGACGATGTCGTGGACCCGGACGCGTAACTGCCCTTCAGGGCCGGCCCGCAAGGGAGTCCCCGGTCGAGGGCGTCGGCGTTCAGCCGCCGGTAGTGATCGGGCAGACTCTGCCGAGTCGCGCAGCGGCCTGGTTGTATTGGCCCGCAGCGTTGTTGACGCGGCTGATGGGGGGTTTGCCTCCGAGTGCGGTGTGGCTGCGGTGGTGGTTGTAGGTGTGGAGGAAGTCTGCCAGGGCTGTGGTGCGTTCGGTGTTGGTGGTGTAGAGCCGTAGGTAGGCCCACTCGTCGAGGAGGGTGCGGTTGAAGCGTTCGACCTTGCCGTTGGTCTGTGGCCGGTAGGGGCGGATCCTCTTGTGGGTGATGCTGGCCGTGGCCAGGGTCTGGGTGAACAGTTTCGACTTGTAGCAGGAGCCGTTGTCGGTCAGTACGCGCTCGACGGTGATGCAGTGGGCGGTGAAGAACGCGTTCGCCCTCTGCCAGAAGCCGGTCGCGGTGTGCTGGCGTTCGTCGGTGAGAACTTCGCTGTAGGCCAGGCGGGAGTGGTCGTCCACGGCGGAGTGGATGAAGGCGTAGCCGATCACCGGTTTGCTGCTCTTGCGCTCGGCCGTGGTGCCGATCTTGTTGTCCATCGCCGATCGGCGGTCCATGACGCGGTGGCCGCCGCCGTCGGGGATGTTGCCGAGCTTCTTGATGTCGACATGGACCAGCTCGCCTGGGCGGGAGCGTTCGTAGTGGCGGATGACCTGGCCGGTGGGCCGGTCCAGGAAGGCGAGCCGGTTCAGGCCGTGGCGGGCCAGGAGCCGGTGGACCGTGGAGGCCGGCAGACCCAGGACGGGGCCGATCCGTGCCGGGCCGAGCTTGCGGTCGGTTCGCAGGCGGCAGACCTGCGCCTCGATCGCGGCCGGCGTGCGGTGCGGGGTCGTTCGGGCCTGCTGGAGCGGTCCCACAGTCCGGCCTCGCCCTCGGCCCGCCACCGGCGGACCCACTTGTGGGCGGTGGGCCTGGATATGCCCATCTCGGCCGCCACGTGTGCGACCGGCCACCCGGGCCAGGAGGGCCTTGACTCCGAATCCTGAAGACGGGTTATGCGGCTGGTTTCAGCGTAGTTGGTGTGAGGTGGAGGGCGTTCTCGAAGGCGGTTGGTGATCGTTGTCCGAGGCGGGAATGTCGGCGTCGGGTCTTGTAACGGTGGAGCCATCGGAAGGCGTCGAGTCCGGCCTCGCGCTCGTCGGGCCACCCTTTCCGGCCCTGGAGTGTCTCGCGTTTGAAGGTCGCATCGAATGACTCGGCGAGTGCGTTGTCCGCGCTGGAACCGACTGTGCTCATGCTTCGCCGCACACCTGCTGACCTGCAGGCTTCGGCGAATGCCTTGCTCGTGTACTGGGCTCCGTGGTCGGTGTGCATGATCGATCCAGCGAGGCTTCCTCGGGTGCGGACGGCTGCGGCCAGGGCGTCGGTGACGAGATCCGCGCGCATGCGGGCGGCGATCGCCCAGCCGGCCAGACGTCGCGATGCGAGGTCGATGACGGTCGCCGGGTAGCAGCACTTCCCGCCGTCGATGGGCAGGTAGGTGATGTCGCCGACGTACTTCGCGTTCGGGGCCTGGGCGGTGAAGTCGCGGCCGATCAGGTCCGGGGCCTTGGCCGCTGCTGGGTCGGGGACGGTGGTGCGGTGCCGGCGGCGCAACCGGACTCCTTCGATCCCGGTTGCTCGCATGATCCTTGCGACGCGTTTGTGATTGACCGCCTCCTCACTCGTCTCGCGGAGCTCGGCGGTGATTCTTGGGGCTCCGTAGGTGCCGTCCCATTCCTGGTGCACCGCCCGTATCCGGGCGGCCAGCCTTGCGTCGGCCGCCTCCCGGGCGGCCCGGTCCGCGGCTGTCCGGCGCCAGTAATAGAAGCTCGAGCGGCTGACGCCGAGGATGCTGCAGAGCCGCTTCACGCCGTAACGGCGCTGGAGGTCGGCGACACACTGGAAGCGGTTCACCAGCGCGTCTCCCCGGCGAAATACTTCGCCGCTTTGCGCAGGATTTCGCGTTCCTCCTCCAGCTCACGGACCTTCTTCCGCAAGGCCGCGTTCTCCGGCTCCAGCGGCGCCGGCGGCTGGGCCGGTTCCTGCGTCGTGCGTCCCCGCGGACGGCTTAGTCCGGCCGCCCTCACCCAGTTCCGCAGGGTCTCTGGGTTGATCCCCAGATCGGCGGTGACCGACCTGATCGTTGCTTCGGGCCGCGACTCGTACAGGGCGACTGCGTCCGCCTTGAACTCCGGCGGGTAGTTCTTCATGACCACGAGATGTCCGTACTCAGATCCGCAGGATCCAGTGTCTCGTGTGTTCAACACCAGGGGTCAAGGCCCCCCATCCACGGCATGGGTGGACTTGCCCGCGGTGATGAAGTGGTCAGGGCAGCGTCCGATGCCGGACCCGGTCCTTGGCGTCGGTTGTCATGCCAATGCGCCGCCTATCTGGCTGAGGCAAAGGCAGTGAAGTGCGCCGGCGGGTGATCGATGGCCAGGCCGGGCCGCCAGGCAGTGAGGATCTGGGCGCTGCAGACGAACAGTCCGTCGGGGAGCTGATCGAGCGGGTGCCAGGCCCAGTCGCCAACGCTCTCGTCGGCTTGTGTAGCGGGCTGCCCTTGCCAGGCGTGGACGAGCGCGCCGACGGTGACCCGCAGGACACCTTCGACGTGGTCGACAAGCGTGCCCAGGAGCCTGACGTCGCCGGGCCGAGCGACCAGGCCGGTTTCCTCGTCGAGTTCTCGGATCACCGCGTCCTTGAAGGATTCGCCTGCCTCTACGCTGCCGCCAGGGAGTTCGATGGTGCCGCGGTGGTGCCGGCCCAGCAGAATGCCCTGTTCGCTCAGCAGGATTGCGCCGACGCCGACGGCTGCGTGTGCTGCCGGGGCTCTGGTGCTGCGGGGGCGGCTGGAGACTCGCGCCGACCGGTCGGGCAGGCGCCGGGCGCGGATGAGCTGCTGGATGACTGTGATGCTCTCGTCGGGGTGCGGCAGCAGGTCGATTGCCTCGACGCGGAAGCCGTGCCCGGTGAGCAGGTCTTCCCACAGCTGCGGTGCCAGGATCCACATCTGCGTGGGCAGAGGCGGATCGTCGCGCAGCAGGATCTCCTGCTCGCGCGGCGCCACCTCCGTGGACGGGCCGCGGCCATGAAGGTCGGTGTGGAGGAGCGAGAGGATCAGAGGGGCGCCAGGACGTAGTCCGCCACGCAGTGCGGGCAGTGAGCGTTGAGGGTCTACGAACCCGAGCGTCCCGATTGCGTACGCGGCGTCGAACGGGTCGGCTACAGCCAGGTAGTCGCTCACGTCTCCCAGGACGAACTCCACGCCCTCCACGTCCGTGTGGGCCGAGACGGCGCGTTCATGCTGGGTCGGGGACAGCTCGATGCCGGTGACGTGGGCTCCGTGAGTCTGGGCGAGATGGACAGCGTGGTGGCCGGCTCCGGATCCGATGTCCAGTACGCGTCTGCTGGTGACGTCCCCGAGGACTTCTGCTCCCGGTCCGACTCCTTCCCAGGGCGTCCATGCGATGCCCTTGGGGACGGGCGGGCTGTAGGCGCGGGCCAGTTGTCTCTGGCCGTAGATCTGCCAGGCACGGGTGTTGGTGTCCTCGGCGGGCACGGTTGCCTCCTGGGTAGGGGGTGGGGTCAGATGTGCGTGAGTTCGATCGGCCCGTACCGCGCGTGCGGCTCCTGCCGCATCAGCGCGTCGTACCGGTCCGCTGCCGAGAAGTGCCAGAACTCGGTTCCATAGTTGGTAAAACCTGCGCTCTCCATGGCGTGGAGCAGCAGCGTGCGGTAGTGGCGCGCGCGATCGCTGAGATTCGGGGCGTGAGTGAAGCAGGCGCCGTCGCTGTCCTCGGGGGAGGCATTGACACGGGTGCCGAGGTCGAGTTCGTGGCCGTCCTGGTCGACGAGGGTTACGTCCACGGCCGCGCCCGCGGAGTGGGGCGCGATCGCCGGCGGCGACACGTACTGGCTGGCGGCCCGGTACAGCTGCTCAGCTGTCCAGCCGGAGTGAGCGGCGGTCAGCTCGTCCCGGTATTCGGTGAAGTAGCGCCGCTGGAGGGCCAGCGGCCGGTAGCCCTCGATGAACAGCAGGTCGGTGCCGGCGGGCAGGAGCGAGCGGGCGTGGGCGAACGCGCCCAGCGGATCTTGCTTGCGGGGATCGACGCGGAAGCTGCGGTCACGCACGTCGACGAGCGGCTCCCCGCACTCGCGTACCGGGATCGCGGCGACCCGCGGATCGGACATCAGCACCAGGCTGTTCATCGGCTCTCCCTGTGTCGGTTTGCACTGCGGCGGAGGGACGGGCGAGGCGGAGGCCAGGTCGGTTTCGCGCACGATTCGCGCGATGGTGTCCTGCAGCGTGCTGTCGGCCGGGAGCACGGTCTCCAGACCGTCCGGCAGCAGATCCAGCTCTCGGTACCAGGAGGCGAGGTGGCTGTCGGTGACTTGCTCCAGGTACGCGGCATCCGCCTTCGACGCGTGCCGGGCTAACGTCGTTTCCAGCGGCACGTCCAGGTAGTAGCAGCTGGAGACCCCGCGGTGGTCCCGTACCAGAGACGTGATCATGTGGCTGTAGCGGTCGGCGTACAGGATCCCTTCGAGCACCACATGGAAGCCGGCGTTCAGTGCTTCGCGTGCGATCCTGCCCAGCAGAGCGATGTTGGCGCCGCGCGCGGTGTCGTGTTCGCGCAGCACGTTTCGCCGGATCACGTCCTGGCCCACGATCGCGACACCGCGGCCGTAGTGGTCGCGTAGGCCCTGGGCCACGCTCGACGTGCCGGACGCCGAGTTGCCGCGGATCACTACGAGGCGGGTGTCCGGCCGGCCGCCGTCGCGGCGGATGCGCGACAGGGTGCTTCGGTCGGTGTGGGGGTCATGCGGGCCAGCCCGTCTCGCTGTACAGCTCGCCGTTCTGGATCTTCGTGATAGCCAGTCGGGTATAGGGGACGAGTTCGTCTGGAAGGGCGGCGGGGTCCCAGAATCGCCACTCGGTGCACTTGTCCGGCTCGCGCAGTTCCGGCTCGCCGCTCCAGATGCGGGCGCGGAAGAATAGACCCATGCGGGGTGGGTTCTTGGGCTTGCCGATGTGGTGGACGACGTGGACGAGTTCGACGTCATGGCGCTCGATGTGCAGGCCGGCCTCCTCCTGGGCCTCCCTGATCAGGCAGGCGATGGCGTTCTCCTGCTCGCAGTGGCCGGCCAGGACGTGCCAGGTGGAGGGCGCGAACGCGGAGTTGGGGTGGCGCAGTCCGAGCAGCACCGTTCCGTCGGGCCGTTGCAGGTAGAGGTGGACGCCGATGATGTTGGGGACCGTGCCGCGCGGCGAAGCCAGACGTTCCTCCTCGGGCTCGGGTCCGCTCTGCGTCGTCGGGAGGCCGGCGGCATGGCGCCGTACGAGGTCGCTGGTGGTGTCCGCGATACGGAGTCGGTGGAGGTCGCCGGGGGCGAAACAGGCGAGCATGACCCCTTCGGTCAGACGGAGTTCGCGGGGGTCACCGTTCCAGCGGCCGACGTAGATCGCGATGGGCACGGTCGTGCCGGCGTCGTCGGTGGCGTATTCGGTGCCGAACGGGGTCAGGTCGGCGATGTCGAGGCCGGCTTCCTCGGTCAGTTCGCGCCGCGCGGTGTGTTCCAGTGTGGCGTCCTGGGGTTCTCGGCCGCCACCCAGGAGGGACCACATGCCCGGTTCCCAGATCCGGCCGGGGAAGTAGTCGCGCAGGTGGAGCAGGTACTCGCCGCGGTCGTTGTAGACCAGGGCGGAGGCATTGGCCTTCTCCGGTTCGGCCTGGAGCGGGAGCTTGAGCAGCTTCTCGCGCAGGGACGGAGAGGCCACCTCGTCCATGGGCCGCCACTCGATGCTGCCGACCACTTCTTCCTGCAGCACCGGCGGTTCGCCCGCGGTGCGCAGACGGAAGAGGAACCGGAGGTCGAAGTGCTGGTGGCCGGGTCCGCCTTTGCCTTGCTGGGCGTCGACGTGGTGGATGCCGATGTCGAACGGAACCGCCTCGTAACCGGGCCACGGCGTGAGGGCCTGGGGCGGGATCCCGGTCTCCTCGTGCAGCTCCCGCAGCGCCGCTGCTGCCAGGGACTCGTCAGAGGGCCCGATGTGCCCTCCGGGGGCGAGGACCTTCCCGCTCGCCACGTGCAGCACGTGCAGGACGCGGCCGAGCGGATCGACGACGATCGCGCCGCAGGTGACGTGTCCGGTGAAGGCGGCGCGGCTGGCGATGTCGTCGCCGGTCCGGTCCAGGGCGTCCAGGAGGCCGGCGAGCTGCTCGCGCTCATGAGGCTTGCGGGCGAGATAGGTGTCGACGGCGGTGCGAATGTGGTCGTGCGACAGCGGCATGGGCTACCTCAGAGGGGCGTGGAGTGGAACGAGTTGAGGCGGGGTGAGCGTCCGGGTCAGCTCATCCGCATCCCCTCCGCGGGGATCTCCTCGATGGCGGCGGCATGAGCGGCGGGCAGGCCCCACCGGTTGCGTGCCGTCTCTGTGGCCAGCAGTGCTTGCCGTGCTCCGGGCGGGCCCCAGCCCAGCAGGGCGGCTGCCTGGGCGGGGGTGGCGAGCAGGCGGGCGAAGGTGCGGCCGGTGGCGGGGTCGACGGCCGCCGGTCCGATGGTGGTGACCCGGGCGGCCAGTCGGAGCCGGGCGTTGGGCCCCACGCCGCCGTAGACCTCACCGGTTTCGTCCAGAATCCAGCCCAGTCGCACTGGTTCGGTCAGGGTCAGTTGGGCTTCCTCGGCGGCTTCCCGGCGGAGGGTGTCCTCGGGAGTGGCGTCGGCCTTCTCGACGGTGCCGCCGGGCAGCATGGGCAGCGCACCCCGGGGCTCGGGGTCGGCGACGAGGACGACCCTGCCGTCCGGGACGAAGCACCACGCCCAGGCTTGTTGCACAGGGAGTTGGTCGGGCACGGGGGTCCGGTTCAGAGGGCTGTCCCACATGGGGCGGTAGCGGACGTGGACGTTATGACGGTCCAGTGCCGGAACGTCGAGGACGTGCCGGCCGTCGGCGAGGTGTGCGGTGTCGGTGCCGCCGAGGCGAGCGCGGTAGGCGGCGAGCATGATCTGTCCGTCCACGGTGAGCATGCGGTGCGCCGCCTCCCGGGTCTCAAGGAAGGCGTACTCGGACAGTTCGTCGCTGGGCAGACGTAGCTCCCGGATTTGATCGGGGGTGAGGGTGCCGCCGTCGAAGATGTAGCGGATCTCTCCGGGGCAGGGCATGCCTGGTTTGATGTCGGGGTGGTGCGGCGAGAGGGAGTGGACGGCGAGCACACGCGGGAAGTCCATTTCCCGTAGGCCCAGTTCTTCGTCGATCTCGCGTCGGCAGGCGTCCACCGGGTGCTCTCCCGGTTCGGCGGCGCCGCCGGGCAGCAGCCACCGGTCGTCCTCGCGGTAGGTCGGGTGCACCAGCAGGACACGGCCGATCTGGTCAGTGATGATCGCTGCGGCACTGAGCCATACGGCGTGGCGGGAGGCGGCGTACTGCTCGTCCGTTGTGGCAGCTTGCGGCGGAATGTGATTCGAGCGGGAGACGGGAGAGGTCACGGGCTCTGCCTTTCGGTGGGGCGCGTCCACGCAGTGAGGGTGAGAGGGAGCAGTTCAGCTGCACTGCCCCTCATTACGGGCACGTTGGCGCGGCCGAGGCGGGGGATGGCCTCACGGGAGGCCCGGTCTCGCGGGTGTAAGAGGACTGGCTTGGCCGCCACCTTCACGAAGTGGCGGCCGTCCGGCTGGTTGCCTCACACACATGTGAGTTGGTCCGCCCGTGGGAGGCGTCGCCTACGACCTGGGTCGGCCCCAGAACGGATTGCACCCACTGGGCCAGTGGCGCGGGGGTGCTGGCGGGTTCGGTCATGCCAGGTACCTCGTATCCGGTCGTGCCCCGGACCTGAGGAAGCCGTTGTGGCCGCCGGCGGGGCGAGCGGAGGTGTCCGGAGGGAAGGCGGTGTTTTCGAACGCAGGGTGAACGGGCACAGGGGCCGTACAAGCGATGCATGGGTGCTCCCCGGGACGCGATGCGGACAGGTGATCGGGTAACTGGGCCTTTCCCTTCGCCGTCACGGGTACACGGGGGCGAAATCTAGAACCTTATTTCGAATGGTCGAGGGGTCCCTGGTATGGCCGAGGAAGCCGTGCGGTGATGCTGCGTTCGATCACTCATGTGGGTCTGGGTATTTCATACGGAGGGTTTGCGGAGGGTTCAGGGTGGCGGTGCTGTCTGTGCGGTGCGATCAGCTGCGGGTGATTCGGGTCCGGTGCTGTCACCGGGTGACAGGAGGCACCCGAGTGTGACTTCGGCGTGCCACAGTCATGATCCGCGAGGCGAAGGGCAACACCGCGGTGCGCGACGTCAGGCCGGCCACCGTGACAAGTCCCTCTTCCCCAAGTCGGCGTGCGATGTTGTCCGACGCGTCGGGGGACGTGATGTCAACAAGGTGACGAGCGAATGCCTGCTGGACCGAGGTTCGGAGCATCGCGCAACTCCTTCGGGGCGGGGTGGTGCGTCCACTCTTGGTAGCCAGGACATTCGGGTAAAGCGACGGATTGTCGACTGCGCCAATACGCCTGACCGGCAACCCTGTTGGCAGGCACCTGCTACGTTCCGGATGCCTGAGCCCCTGCACTTCGAGGAGCGGGATGTCGTACTCTCCGCCGCTCTGGCCGGTTTCGGTCAAGGGCGTCGTCATCGACGGATACGGGCGTGTGCTGCTGCTGAAGAATGAACGGCAGGAATGGGAGTTGCCCGGCGGGCGCCTGGAGATCGCAAACGCCCCAACGGGGCAGGAGCCCGACCTGGGCTGCGAGGAAGCCCTGGCCCGAGAAGTTCGGGAAGAGACCGGCTGGACGGTGAAGGCCGATCGGCTGCTGGACACCTGGGTGTACGAACCCATCCCGGGCCGGCGTGTACTGATCGTGACGTACGCATGCACGGTGCTGACGCCGGAACGGGAACCGCTCGTGAGTCACGAGCACAAACAGGTCGGCCTCTTCACCGAGGCCGAGGTACCGGGGCTCACGATGCCGGATGGATACAAGCAGTCCATCGCGACTTGGTACGCGCAGCTCGCCCCCACTGTGGACGATCACCGGGAGGCGAAGGTGTCCGTAGCCAGTGAGGGCGGGCAGCTGGACAGCACGCTGCGACCCGCCCCTCAGCATGCTCTCCCGGGCTGTAGTGCCGACAGAGATATCTCCGGGCAGGAAGTCGGTATCGAACAGCGTGTTCCGCGCGGTTGCGCATATGGATTTCGCACGGGAGGAGGTCCTCCCCTGGGAAATACAAGTCGTGTGCTAATTTGCCTGGAAAAACGTCGGGCCGTGGAAATGAAT
>NZ_JBHYWP010000015.1:48557-92315 GCF_042751845.1 Streptomyces sp. NPDC059398
CCGCGGGTTTCCGGCGCGTTGCCCAAGTGGTTTCCCCCCGGGGGGGGGGCCCCCCGGGGCAAAAACATTGACGTGTGCTCATTGCCCTGGAAATCCGTCGGCCCGAGCAATGGAATCCGCTTGGGCCGACGGGTGTGCTTTCTCTTGGTCTGTGCCGCCGGGCTCCCTATTCGGCCCCGCGCAGCGCGGTGGTGGGGCGCTGGCGGAGGGCGATCCGGGTGGTGGAGACACCGGTAGCCAGCGCGAGGACGCCGGCGCCGCCCAGGATGAGCGCGAGCGTGAAGCCTGTGACCTGCGGTCGGGCCGATCCGGTCAGCGCGTGGCTGAACACGGAGAGAACAGCTCCCGCGACCAGCGCTCCGACCAGAAGCGCGGCCAGGACGACCACTGCGTTCTCGAGACGCATCATGCGGGCGACCTGTTTGCGGGTGGCACCGACGAGGCGGAGGAGGGCGAACTCGCCCGAGCGTTCCATCGTCGTCATCACCAGGGTGTTCACGACCGAGATCGAAGTGAAGACGGTCACCACCACCAGGAGCAGATAGGTGGCGGTCATGGAGGCATCCTGTTGGCGTAGCGCCTCGGCCCGGTAGGCGGCGCGGTCGAGTACGTGCCAGGACGGCTTGTCGTGGTGCAACTCTGCCAGACTTTGGGCGAGTTGCCGCACCTGGCCGGGCTTGGCACGTAAGTACACCGCATCCTGGACCAGCTGACCGCCGCCCAGATGTCCCGCGGTCAGTCGCTGGGGGATCACGGCTTCGCCGAAGCCACGGGAGCGGCTGTAGACGGCCACGACCCTGACCTTCTCCATCTGGTCGTCCTCCATGGCGAGCCGTACTTCGTCACCGGCCCGCACGTGGGCCCGCTGTGCCAGGTCCTTGCTCAGCGCGACATCTCGCGGGCCCAGTTGGTTGATGGTGCCCTGTACGACACCCAAATCGAGGACGTCGTTCAGCGGGCCTCCGGTGACGGCCTGTGCGATGCCGCCGGGGCCCGGATGCGACGCGTCGTCGTCGGCGACTGTCACATAGGTGCCCATGGTGCCGAGCGCAACGCCAACCCCCTTACTCCTGAGTAGAGTTTCCGTGGCGCTGGGCGGCAGCCCGTTGCCGGTGCTCTGGACGATCTGCTCGGCCATCATGCGCTGTCCGTCCTGTTGCTGCTGCTCGTGCCACTTCATCTGCGGTACGAGCAGAGCTACGGCGGCGAAGGCGACGGTCAGGGCGAGCGGAGTGGCCGCGGCGCCCAGCCGACGGTAGCCCGTGGTGAGGTTGGTCTTCACCAGCAGGCCGACGACCGGGAACAGGGCCTGGCACAGGAGGCCGAGTCCGGCGCCCGCCAGCTTCCCGGTCCAGGGGGCTAGCAGCCCCACGGCAACCATCAGCACCATGACCATCGCCACCGCACTGTTCGCCGCATCGGAACCCCCGGAACTCCCGATCACCGCGAGTCCCCAGACACCTCCGGCCAGGACCGCGAGACCACAGCCGGTACGCACCACACCCGCCCGGCGGCGCGGCAGGGAAGCCTCCCCCAGCGCCTGTACGGCGCGCACCCGGGAGGCCCTTCTGCCACTGCTCCACACTGCGGCTTCAGCGGTTGCCCAGCAGATCAGCACGGCGGTGAGGATGCTCAGTGGGCCGAAGTCGAGTGGGAAGGATGCCGGGATCATGTTCTGGGCCACCAGCCAGGCGCGCAGGCCACCGGCGAGCAGCACACCGAGCCCGCAGCCGGGGACGGCGGCGGCGAGGGTGACGACCAGCGCCTCGTACGCGATGAGTCTGCGGACCTGGCCGGGTGTGGCGGCGACTGCTCGCAGCAGGGCTACCTCCCGTATCCGCTGCTGGACGGAGAGGGAGAACGCGCCCCCCACCGCGAAGGCCATGACGAACAAACAGATAAAGCCGAAGGGCACGACGAAGGACACCACATCCGCCCCGCCCTGAGCGGGAGTTGCCCTGCCCCCGGCGTCCAGCAGTACTCCGCAGGCCGTGATCAGCACCTGGGCGCAGAGCATGGCCATGAAGGAACCGGCGAAGGAGACCTTCCGGGTGCGGATGGTCCACCATGCCAAGAGAAGGAGCATTCCCTCATGCCCCCAGTCGCGTCATGCGCTCGGCGATGGCGCCGGCCGAAGCGCCCTGCAGCACCTCGGTGATGCGTCCGTCGGCCAGGACCAGGACGGCGTCCGCGTATGACGCTGCCACCGGGTCGTGAGTGACCATCAGGACCGTCTGTCCGATGTCGTCCACGAGACTTCGCAGCAGTTCGAGGACCTTGCGGGCCGATGTGGTGTCCAGGGCTCCGGTGGGCTCGTCGGCGAAGACCACCTCAGGGCGGGTGATGAGTGCTCGGGCAATCGCCACCCGCTGCTGTTGACCGCCGGAGAGTTCTCCCGGCCGGTGCCCGCGGCGATCGGTGAGCCCGGTGTATTCGAGCAGTCGCTCCAACCAGGGGCGGTCGAGCTGAGTGCGGCGGCCCGCCAACCGCACGGGAAGGGTGATGTTCTGCTCGGCCGTCAGCGCGGGGAGAAGGTTGAATCCTTGGAATACGAAGCCGACCCGCTCCCGCCTCAGCACCGTCAGCTGGCGCTCGCCCAAGGGGCCCAGCTCACGGCCGCCGATTTCGACGGTGCCCTGGTCCGGGCGCTCCAGACCGGACGCGCAGTGCAGGAATGTGCTCTTGCCCGAACCGGAGGGGCCCATCACAGCGGTGAACGTTCCGTACGGCAACTCCGTGGTGATCCCGTCGAGCGCCATCACGGCGGAACGCCCACTGCCGTGCACCTTGCGCACCGCGCTGAGGCGTACGGCCCAGGGACGCCCTACAGGGGGCGCCTCGCCACCGCCCCATGGCCGGTTGTGCGCGGATTTATCTAAATGAGGACCGGCTCCAGCTCCCGCGTGCTCGTTCACGTGCTCTCTCTTTCGATGCAGCTTTCGGTCCAGCGTTTGCTGTCCGGAGGCCGGTGGCCACCGGGTACGCGACACCGCTCGTCCTAACACAGCCGCGTCCGCCCGGTCATGCCGAGAGGATGAGAGATGCCGTCCGGCGGCTGGTTCACGTCATGTCACGGCGAGGGTCAGGGTGCGGACGAACCGGGGAACACGTCCGCACCCCAGCCGCTTGATGTGTCGAAACCGTATTTCGCGTTGAACCCCGGTACTCCGGCATAGGAGTTGGAGCCCTGAGTGACCTCGACGATCCCGGCGGCAGGCCCCGCGGCGCCCAGTTGGTCAGGATGATGTCCAGTTGCCGGCCCGCAGACCGTGACGCAGGTCCCGCTGTTCGCCTCGCGCAGTACCGGACCCAGAGGCGCGGGCAACTCGCTCACCGGGCGCGGGCCGATGAGCGGCGAGACACCCGAGCGGATCTTCTGGCCGCACGGCTTGGTGCGCCGTCTCGCCTCTGCGGCGGTGGCGTCGAGTACGGCCATGGCTCGACCGATGAGGGGCGGTGACCTCCTCATCGGGGACGCTCTGACCTCTGTCGGCAAGTGGTTCTTCAGGCCGTTCCGGCCGTTCTTTCGGGTATCGGCACTCTGACCGTAGCACCGCACCTTTACTTGTGCTTCACATTTTTCAGCCGAGGGGTTGTGGGGCTGTCGGCCCGCGTCAAAAGACCTCTCGCGTGGCAAGTTCGTGACGCGCAGGGTGGTTTGCGTGGCAGTTTCTGTGGTCTTGCTCACGTTGACGAACCGTTGAACCGGCGGTAGCTTCCTGATTGATCTTCACGTGTTCATTACATGTGTGGAGACATGTGGGTGCCCGCAGGCGCCATTTCTGAAAGGGTTGCGTTCGTGTTTTCTCGCGCGCACAAGTTCTTCGGTTTCGGGGCCTCCTCCTCTTTGGCTGCGACTGCTGGAGCGCCGCCGGTATCCTGCTCCCCTGCGACGTCGCGAGGCGCTTCCCATGCCAGGTGAGCGGTCTTGGCGATAGCTGGAAGCAGTAGGTACCTCCCTCGGTCCGAGGGTCCGTCTGCGGTTGGGGCTGCGACTGCGACCGCCGTGGCGGTGATCTGATGCGCTGTCCGGTCGCACCCGGAGAAGGATGCGGCGGCCCTCACCCTTCTTCAGCTCGGTGCCTCTGATGGCCTCGCTTTGGCCGTCGCTCTGACATCCGCGCTGCGCGCATCCCGTTCGTCACTCAGCTCCTCTTGCGCAGGTCGCGGTCGGCGACCGCGAGGGAGCCCGCGCCCCGGCGCCCTGGACACAAGAGTCAACAAAAGCGGGGCACACCCCGCGTTTTGGAGAGCATGAAGATGGCAATTCCTACCGTTTCGGTGATCGTCGCCGCATACAACGCGATGCCTTATGTGACGCGCGCGATCACATCCGTGGCCGAACAGAGCATTGGTCAGGACGAGTTAGAGCTCATCGTCGTCAACGACGGATCGACCGACGGCACGGGTGAGGAGCTGGAACGCCTCGCCGGTGTGTATCCGGGGCTCCTGAAGGTCTTCCACCAGGAGAACTCGGGCGGGCCGTCGGCGCCGCGCAACGTCGGGCTCGATCAGGCCCGGGGGAAGTTCGTGTTCTTCCTCGACGCCGACGACTACCTGGGGACGGAAGCGCTGGAGCGTATGTCGGCCATGGCCGACGAGAACGGCACCGATGTCGTACTGGGCAAGCTGGTGGCCGTCGGTGGGCGGCAGTTGCCGAAGTCGATGTTCAAGACCACCCAGCCGAAGACCGATGTCTTCAACTCTCGCGTGTACTGGACTCTCAACCCGCTGAAGCTGTTCCGCCGCGAGCTGGTGGAACGGCACCATTTGCGGTTCCCGACCGGTCTGACCATCGGTGAGGACCAGCCGTTCACGGCCCTGGCCTACATCTACGCGTCGGGGGTCTCCGTCCTCACCGACTACGACTGCCTCTACTACACCCTGCGCGACGACGGCGGCAACATCACGGTGCGCACCAGGGGTTCGGAGCCCCGGCTGCGGTTCTTCCCGCACATGACGCAGCTGCTGCACGAACATGTGCCCGCCGGCCCCGGCCGGGACCACCTGGCGCACCGGCATCTGACCATCGAGGTGCAGAACCTCCTCAGCCACCTGATGCGCGAACCGCGCGACGAGCAGGAGAAGACTCTCGCCCAACTCGCGGATGTCATCGAGCCGTTGTGGCACGAGGGGATGAACGACCAGCTCTCCGCGATGGCACGACTGCGGCTGTACCTCATCCGGCACCGGATGCTCGACGAGGTGATCGAGCTGTTCCGGTTCGAAAAGGAACTGGCCGGCAAGCAGGTGTCCACGCCGCTCCACCTTGAGGACGGCCACGCCTACGCCCTCTACCCCTTCTTCCGCACCCCCGCCTCTCCCGTCCCCGACTCCTGCTACGACGTCACGGACCGGCTGGCCGTGCGCCACCTTGTCACCCGGGCCGAAATCCGCGGTACCACGCTGCATTTGGCCGGGCACGGCTACCTGCACCGCGTCGAGACGCCGAACGTCACCACCGAGCTGCTGCTGCGCGAGCGGGACAGCGGGACGGAGTACCGGCTCCCCGTCGGGCGCACCGCGACGCCGGAACTCGGCGCCGACGAGGACAAGGGCTGGTACACGTACGAGAAGGCCGGGTTCGAGGCGCGGATCGACCTCGCCGACGCCGCTGACGGCCTGCCGCTCGCCGACGGGCTGTGGGACATCTCCCTCACGCTCGGCGTCCAGGGCATCACGCGCTCGGTCCGCATCGGCAGCAAGCGCACCGACGACGTCTCGGGCCGGCCCGCCACGCACCTCGTGCACGGCGCGGGTGACGGTCCGCGTGCCGTCACGCTCTACACCACCCATCCGTACGGCAACTTCACCGTCGACCTCGGCGAGCGGAAGCACCGCATCGCCACGCGCCTGGGCATCGCCACGACGGGCTGGTCGGCGGACGACCCGACGGAGCTGGTCCTCAGCGGGACCAGCACACTCGCGGAGTACCCGGCAGTGCCGTTGACCGTGGCCCTCACCAGTGACAACGGCGCGACGGCCGTCTTCCCCGCCGTGCGCACCCCGGACACCAACGGCTTCACCGCTCGTGTGAATGTACGAGAGCTGGCTGCCGGGGTGTGGAGAGGCGAACTCCGCCTCGGGGACCGGGGCGAGTGGACAGCCCCGCTGCGGGTGCCCCCGAAGAACCTCGCCCCGGCCAAGTGGCGCCACCGCGGGCTGCCCTGGTACGCCAAACCGGAATCGGGCAGCGAAGAACAGTTCGCCCTGCGCGTCGCGAAAACCGACCTTGTCAAGGCAGTCGGGCGCCGCATCAAGCCCTGAAGAGGCCGGGCGTGATGTCACTGGCGGCTGAGGGCCCTGGACACTCCGGCGGTCACGGTGGTGGCCAGGATCCACCCGGCGGTGGTCAGGGCGTAGGCGAGCCACTGCCCGCCACCGTGGGGTGCGAAAGCGGCCTTCTGCCCGAAGCCGATGATGGGGAGCAGGAGGTCGAGCGCGTAGAACACCGGGCTGAACGGCGGAGCTTTGGCCGCTTCGAGTGGGACGGGCCGATGTGCCGCGAAGAAGCACGCGCCCACGGCGAGGAGAGTGATGATCCACAGGGCGGCACGAGCGGGCCGGTATCCGTAGCCGACAGTGGCGTCCTGGACGTATCCCCACGCGCGTGCGTGCCGGGGGAGGACGGAGCGGCGGTGGCGCTGTTTGGCGAGCAGGACGGTACGGGCTTCGTCTTCGTGTCCCAGGCTCCGGTAGGCGGCTGCGAGCTGCTCGTAGGGCTGCGGGAGGTAGCCCCCGGCGTCGCGCTGGATCCAGGCGAGACGTTCGGTCGCGGCGAGGGGAGCGGCGAGAGCGTCGTATGCCGTGTCCGTCAGCCGCAGCCGGGCGGGCCAGGTGGTGGGCGCGTCGTACAGAACACCGAGCCGGGCGTTGCCCGCGTCGACCAGGCCGTCGACCGGTGTCCGGGTGCGAAGATCGGTCTCGCGTGCCTGTACCAGGCGCAGCGACACAGCGGTGCCGCGGGGATGGGTCACGGCGGCGTCGTGGAAGCTGAGGAGGGAGCCGACCTGACTGCCGTCGAGCTTGATGCCGCCGTTCACTCGGAGGCCCGCACCGAGGTCGAAGTTACGGTGGACGGTGACGTCGACGGCTTCGAGGGCGATGTCACCGGGGTTGTGCAGGCGGGCTCCGCAGAATCCGATGGCCGCGGCCACGTTGGCGCCCGAGATGATGATGCGCCCCTCTGCGCTGAAGCCGGGGTGGAAGGTGAAGTCCTCGGAGATCCGGACGTGGTAGGCGTCGAGGGCGGTGTGGCCGGGATTGCTCAACTGCGCGCCCTGTAGGTCGAACTCACCGGATATGGAGGCACCTGACAGCCGTACGGCTCCGTGCACGGTCAGGTGAGTGCCCAGCAGATCCCCACCCGTGGTCAGACGTACGGCGGATACCGCCTCGCTGCCCGGAGCGGTGATCACCGTATGCGTCAGGTCGAGGTCGCTGTGGATCTCGGCCCGGGTGAGAACGAGAGGGCCGGACAGCCGGCAGCGGGACAGCACGAGCCGGCCGTGGACCCGGGCTGTGTCGGCGATCATTCCGGGCAACGCACAGCCTGTGAGGGTGAGTTCCCGGAACTCGGCTCCCTGTATGAGGGGAGCTTCGGCGAAGTGGCAGTCCGCAAAAACGACTGGTGCGGGGACATCCGCGAAGCGGAGGTCCAGTGTGCCGGTGACGGATGCGCCGCTCAGCCGCAGCGCCGGGCGCTCGCCCGGTCCGGACTCGGGGCCGGCCCCGAGGAGCAAAGCTGTCAGGAACGCGGCACGGATGGAGGGCCGGGGGGACTGAGGGGAGTCGGGACGGAGATCTGCAGGGTGGCCCTGAGCGTAGGAGTGCCACAACTGGCGTTCGATCGTGTCCAGTTCTTCCAGTCGCATGATCGGTGATCATCGCAGTGCCGGTGCTCCCGTACAAGCTCGGCAACGTTGGCTCAAGGCAGGTGGGGCAGGAGAGGGGGTTCAAGGCAGAGGGGTCTTGGTGGAGGGCCCAAGGCAGAGGGCTCAAGTCGGTTGAGGGCTAAGGGCGTTGAGAAGCCCCGGGCTGCGTGGGCCATGCGCAACACGAGTGAGGACCACGTGGCGCGACGGGCCAGGGCAGACTGAATCCGCCTCGTGCTTCCGGTCGGTTGTATGCACGGAAGGTGATCTTCCCAGACCTGTTGCACCATCCCGCCGACCGGCAGGACCTGTCCAACCGTCATGCCATCCCGCCTGCACACTTCTCTGACCGGTTCCTGACATCGCGTGGCTACTGTCCGGCGCATGCGTACATCTCATCGCCCACACGGTCAGCAGGTCAGCACCCGCAGGACCCTCCGCCGCGCGATCGGGGCCACCGTCACCGTGTCGGCGGCCGTCGTCGCACTGGTCACGCCGGCCGCGGCCGCCAACGCCGCACCGCACAACCCCTCGTCCAGCGGCGGTGGTGCGGCAGGACCGGACACCACCAGCACCCACGCCGGTGCCACGACCACACAGGAGCGCAACCGGATAGGCGCCTACTGGAGCCCTGAGCGTCTGAAGCTGGCGAGCGCGGTGATCCCCGAGATCACCCCCGTACCCAAGGACGACAACACGCCGGACGACCCGCGGCCGCTTCCCGCGAACACACCGGACTCCGGGTCCGTGTGGACGCACGCCGGGGCTGTGGAGAAGAACGTCGGCCGTCTGTTCTTCACCTTCTCCGACGGTTACGACGGCAGTTGCACTGCGACGGTCGTCACGAGCGCCAACCGCAGCACCGTTGTCACGGCAGCACACTGCCTGAGAGGCGTCGGCTCGCCCTCAGCCGACGACACCTGGAACCACAACTTCTACTTCGTGCCCGGCTACCGCAACGGAACGAAACCGCTCGGCGGCTTCAGCATCAGGACCATGGCCACCTCTTCCCGCTGGAACGGCGACCCGGACACCACGCAGTCGTCGGACATCGCTGCCGCCGGTTACGACGCGGGACTCCTCGTGGCGAACCCGGCTGCCGGGGGACAGCCGATCGCGGGCGTCACCGGAAGCCAGCGCATCGGCTTCGGCCGGCCCGCCGGGGACGAGTTCATCCACGCCTTCGGATACCCGAGCAACGGACTCAACGACCCCAAGGACAAGTACCTCGGATCCCGCATGATCCACTGCGCGGGCCCGAGCCACCCCGGCCCCAAGGTTCCCCTGCTGTGGGGCGAGACCTGCGACATGTCGGCCGGATCGAGCGGTGGACCCCACCTGGCCCACTTCGACACCCGTACCGGCACCGGCACCGTCGTGGGCATCACCACCACCAGCGAGGAACTCGCGGGCGGACCGGCCCCCACGCTCTACGCCACGCGCTTCGGTGACAGCGCCCACCGCCTCTACGACTGGGCGCAGTCCCGTTAGGGCCCTCCGCTGAAGCACGGTCCGGCTTCCCCGCCGGGATCCGCACCCTGGGCGGTCCCGGCGGGGGACGGGCATCGGTTGATCCGGGCCGTGCGGGAAAGGGCCGTGCGGAGAGGCGGAAGCCGCAGCACGTGTGCTGCGGCAGGCGCCCGTGGCTGGCGTGACCCCTACGCGTAACCGCGGTTGAGCAGGTCGAAGAACGCATCACCGCGCACGATCTCGAACGGGGCCTCCAGCAGCTTCGCCAGGTCGGCGATGTCGCTCGGGGTCCAGCTCCAGGCGTTGATCGCGGCGGCGATGAACAGGGGGCGGTCCGTGTTCCGGCCGTCGATGTGCTGGAGCAGCGCATCGCGGAAGTCCGCGCCCTTGCCCTGGGGGTAGAAGTTGCCGACGACTGGGATGCCGGCCGGCCGGGCCTGCAGGTCGCCGGTCTCCCAGGACTGGATGACACCGCGCAGTGGGGTGTTCCTCCGGTAGGACGCCATGACCCGCTCGCCGAAGGGGAGCCAGCCGTCGTTGTCGGCGTTGCGCGGGTTGTAGGCGTAGGCGAGATCGAGGCCCGTGCGGCGCATGTAACGCCCGGTCAGTTCGGTGTACGCGTCCAGCGCGTCCTGCGGCCACGACTCCGGGTAGGTGTATCCCGCGCCCGAGGGCCCGCAGATGAGCAGGTCGTTGGAGGTGGCCGTGCGCTGGTAGTAGGCGAGTTGGGCCGGTCCGATGTCGGCGAGCAGCGGACTCACGGTCCAGTTGACGGGTACGGACCCGCGCGCGGGGTCGTCCCAGATGTCACGCATACGGCGCTGGCAGTACTGGATGTTGTCGCCCTCGCCGACCGTGAACGTGACATAGACACGGTTGCGCAGCCTGCTCCTGGGCCGCTTCGGAACCCGGTCGGAGATCCTCGCGGGGACACCGGCGTGCACGGTGCCGTTCATGTAGAAGTCTGCGGCGACGACCTCCACGCCGTGCTGCGAGGCGCGGTCCACGCCGCCCCACTCGCCGGACACGTCGTTGGGGAACCAGCCGGTGTACGGGGTCGTGGGCCCGAAGCGCCCGAGTGTCTCGTCGAGCAGCTTGCCGGTGTCGCCGGACGGCGGCAGCCACAGCACCATGGCCCGGCTCGCCACAACATAGTCCCGGAAGTACGGGAAGGGTTCGACGCGGGTGGGGGCGGTGGCGGTGGCGGTCACCAGGTACTGGTTCCACAGATCGACGTCGGCCGAGAGCGTTCGGCTGCCCGCAGGGGCCTTGAAGCGGTAGACGAAGTAGCCGCCGCCGTCGGCGAAGCGGTTCGACTTGTCGCCGAGGGAGGAGTTGAGGCCGTCGAACAGATACGGCTTCTCGGCATCCGTGCCGGGAGTGAAGGAGGCGATCTCCTTGCCGTCCGCCATGACCTTGACGGATCCGACGGACGCGCCCCAGCCGTCGTCGCCGAAGGAGTCCTGGAAGCGCACATAGACATCGTTGTCACCGCTCAGTTCGGCACTCAGGTCGAGGGTGCGCACCGCGCGGTTGGAGGTGTCCACGATCCGTCGGGGCTCCCGTGTCACCTCCCGCCAGTCCACGCCGCTCACGTTCACTGTCCTGGTCGGCGGCAGGCCGGCCAGGAGACCGTGGCTGCAGTGCGGGAACAGCCTGTCGAGCTGCCAGCGGTAGACGCCCTCGATGTCATCGGGGGCGAAGCGGCCACGCAGGTCCAGCAGGGTCCTCAGACCGTGGGTGCGTGCCTGCTCGGCGGTTGCGGCCACCCCGTTCCTGAGGCCCGCGAGCGTAGTGGCGACGTTGACGGTGTCCGGCACATCGGGGTCGATCAGGATCGCCCCGTGTACCCGGTCGCGGTAACGGCCCACCAGATCAAGGGCGTTGTCGTGATGACTGACGGATGCGCCGGTGCTCGACAGCCATCGGCGGTCCGCCGCGCCGTCGTCGAAGTTGAAGTACAGCCGCGGTCCGGCGCGGTTCACCGCCCCCTGGAGGGTGGTCAGCAGGAGCTGGTCATGACCGTCCAGTGCGCCGACGTCGGCGACGTCGAGTCGGACCGGACGGCCGAAGGACGGCAGCAGACGGGCCGCCGTGGCGCGCTCGGTGGCCGGTGCCAGTGCCGACGTGGACGGGGATGCCGGGGCCGATGCCGTGGCCCGGCCCGGCAGGGAGATCCCGAGGGCCCCGGCGGCCAGGGCCGCGCCACCAGTCTGCAGGAGGTTTCTTCGTGTCACCATCGACGTTCACAGCTCCTTGTTGGGCGTCTCATGAGCCGGACAGGTCTGAAATCGTTTTTGGTAGTCGGTAGTCGGTAGTCGGTAGTCGCTTGTCGGTAGTTGGTAGTTGACAGGCAGTCCGCACGCCGCAGTCGGCTGTCGGCGGGTGTGACCGTCGCCGCAGTGGACCATGCCGGCCGGACCCGTACGCACACCCGCAGGCCGGGCTCGGGTGCGCCGCCGGGCAGGGCGGGGAGGGGGCCCGGGACGAGCCCCCTCCCGCACCGTCTCCCCGTCTCAGCCCCGGCCGGGAACCAGCCGCACCGTCAGGATCTGGAACGGACGCAGCCGCAGCCGCACCCCGTCGCCGGTCACCTCGCAGCTCGGCCCGTCGGCCGCGCGTGGACGTTCCAGCAGGTCGGTCGCGGTGACCGACGTGATGCGGAAGCCGGGTGTGAGCAGCGCGGTGGCGCGGGCCCCGTGGGCCTCGTAGAGGCGGACCACCACATCGCCCGAGCGGTCGTCGGCGAGCTTGACCGTCTCGACCACCACGGCAGGGGAGTCGACGGACACCACAGGCGCCACCTCGGCCGAGCCAGGCACCATGCGCTCCGGCAGATTGAGGTGGTACCCCTCGCGGATCGCGTCATCGACGCCCGCGCCGATCACCAGGGCGTAGCGCAGCCGGTGGGTGCCCCGGTCGGTGTCCGGATCGGGGAAGCGGGGCGCGCGGGCCAGGGAGAGACGGACCGTGGTAGTGGTGCCGCCGTCCTCGCGCACATCACGGGTCACGTCATGGCCGTACGTCGAGTCGTTGACCAGCGCCGCGCCCCAGCCGCCCTCCCCGACGTGCAGGAAGCGGTGTGCGCACATCTCGAACTTCGCCGCGTCCCAGCTGGTGTTGGTGTGGGTGGGCCGTTCCACGTGCCCGAAGGGGATCTGCGCCGTCGAGTGCCCCGCCCGCACGTCCAGCGGGAACGCCGCCTTGAGCAGCTTCTCGGTCTCGTGCCAGTCCAGGACCGTGTCGATGTCCAGGCGGCGTGTGCCCGGCGCGAGGGAGAGTGTCTGCTCGACGCGGGAGGATCCGAAGGCGCGCGACACCCTCACCGCGCCGCCCACCACGGTCACCGACTCCGCGTCCGTCAGGTCCGTGACGGTGTTGCGGTAGAAGGCATCGACGTCCCAGGCGTCCCACTGATTGGGGAAGTCCTGGTGGAGCTGGAGCAGATTGGCGGCCGTGCCCGGCGGCAGCGCCTCGCGGTCCGCTTCCACGTCGTATGCAGAAGTGACCAGGCCCCGCCCGTCGATGACGACACGGACGAGCCCGTTGTCGAGGACGTACCCGCCGTCCCGTGCCACCGGAGCGACCGTGGCCGGCCCTGGCCCCGTGCGTACGGTGGCGCCCAGGGCGGGTGCGCCTCCCCGGGCGTGCGGCGCGGCGTTGAAGACGACTTCGGAGCCTTCGTCGCCTGCGGGTCCGGCCAGCGCCGTCTGCGCGGCGGCGATCAGACCGGTCAGCTTGGTGCCGATCCGGCGGTAGGTCTCCTCCGCCTCCCGGTGCACCCAGGCGATCGACGTGCCGGGCAGGATGTCGTGGAACTGGTGCAGCAGGACCGTCTTCCACAGCCGGTCCAACTGCTCATAGGGGTAGGCCGCGTCGGTCCGCAGTGCGGCCGTCGTTGCCCACAACTCCGCCTCACGCAGCAGGTGTTCGCTGCGCCGGTTGCCCTGCTTGGTCGCGATCTGGCTGGTGAGCGTGCCCCGGTGGAACTCCAGGTACAGCTCGCCCACCCACACCGGGGCGTCCGGGTACTCCTCCAGCGCCTTGGCGAAGAAGTCCCCCGGCTTCTCGATCTCGACCCGTGCCGAGCCCTCCAGATCGGCGAGGCGCGCAGCGCGTGCCAGCATCTCGCGGGTGGGGCCGCCGCCGCCGTCGCCGTAACCGAACGGGGCCAGTGAGCGGTTCGCCGCGCCCTTGTCCTGGAAGTTGCGGACGCTGTGTGCGACCTCGGCGCCGGACAGATCGCTGTTGTACGTGTCGACCGGCGGGAAGTGGCTGAAGATCCGGGTGCCGTCGATGCCCTCCCACCAGAACGTGTGATGGGGGAACTTGTTCGTCGTGTTCCACGAGATCTTCTGCGTCAGGAACCAGCGCACGCCCGCCAGTTTCATCAGCTGCGGCATCGCCGCGTTGTAGCCGAACGTGTCCGGCAGCCACATGTCCTCGGTCTCGACGCCGAACTCCTCCAGATAGAACCGCTTGCCGTGGATGAACTGCCGGGCCAGCGCCTCCCCGCCGGTGATGTTGGTGTCCGGCTCCACCCAGAGGCTGCCGGTCGGCACGAACTGCCCGGTCTTCGCCTTCTCCTGGGCGCGCTCGTACACCTCGGGGCGGTGCTCCTTGAGCCAGGCCAGCTGCTGGGCCTGGGACATCACGAAGCGGAACTCCGGGTGCTCGTCCATGAGCTGGGTGACGTTGGAGACCGTACGGGCCACCTTGCGCACCGTCTCGCGCAGCGGCCACAGCCAGGCGGTGTCGATATGGGCGTGGCCGACCGCGGAGATGCGGTGCTCACCCGCGGTGGCGGGCGGGGCCAGGGCGGGCACGAGGATTGCGCGGGCCGCGACCGCGGTGCCGCTGATGTCCTGCAGGTCCACGGCGTCGAGGGCGTCCGACAGCGTCCGCAGGATCTGCCAGCGGCGCGGCGACTGCTCGGGCAGCTCGTGCATGAGCTGGTCGAGCACCTCAAGATCGTGGACGAGCTCGTAGACGTCCGCGTCGAAGAGGGCCAGGTCGAGGCGGCGCAGCTGGTACAGGGGTTCGCCTCCGGGGGCGCCCGGCTCCTCCAGCCACGGCGCCCGGCCGCCGAGCGGGGTGATCGCGAAACTGCGGTCCTCGGGGCCGGAGTGCATGACGAGGGGGTTCGCCGCGGCCTCGACATAACAGGTGAACTCCGCGCCTCCCCGGGCCTGTTCGGAGACCGGCAGCCATACGTTGCGCGGGTTGAGCGCCTTCACGGGGGTGCCGTCGGCCCGGTACACCAGGCCCTCGGCCGAGAAGCCCGGTTCGGTGGTGCCGAAGCCCAGGTCGACGACGGCCTCCACCCGGCGCCCCGCCCACTCCTCGGGGACGCGCCCGCTGAGCCTGAACCAGCTGGTGGTCCAGGCGGGGCCCCAGTGTGCGCCCACCTCGGTGGGCCGGTAGCTTGCGGCCAGCCCGTCGGACACCGGAACGGGCTCGCCCGGCACTTGCCAGACGCCCGCCTGGAGAGGGACGGACACGGCGTGGACAGCGGGCCGGATACGTTCGTCGAGTACGCGCCGCAGCCGGCGCTCGACGGTGTCGCGGTCGGAATGCACGGATCACCTTTCCAAGGACGTGAAGGACGTATCGGAACAGGTCGGGAACGGCGGGGGGCGAAGAGCGGCGGCTGAAGGGACGGCGGGTCAGCCCTTCAGGGCGCCGCCGAGCGCGAACCCGCCGCCCAGCCTGCGGGTCAGCAGGAGATACAGCATCACCACGGGAAGGGTGTAGACGACGGAGAAAGCGGCCAGCTGCCCGTACTGCGTCTGGTCGTGGGCGCTGAGGAAGGTGAACACGCTCACCGAGGCCGGCAGCTTCTCCGGCGACAGCAGCAGTACGAACGGGACGAAGAAGTTGCCCCACATGCTGATGAAGGTGAACACGGTGACGACGGTGACCCCCGGCCACATCAGCGGCAGCACCACCCGGGCCAGCGACTGCATGGCGCTCGCGCCGTCGATCCGGGCCGCCTCCTCCAGGACGATGGGCACACCGTCCATGAAGTTCTTCATCAGCCAGATCCCGATCGGCAGCGCGGACGCCGTCAGGAACAGCATGGTGGCGGCCATCGAGTCGATCAGCTCGACCTGTACGAACATGCTGTAGACGGGGATCATCACGGCGGTGATGGGCAGCCCGGTGGTGAACAGGACGGTGTACAGGAACGGGCGGCGCAGCCGGGAGCGGTAGCGCGACAGCGGATACGCAGCCAGGATCGAGACGGCCACACAGAGCAGGGTCGCCCCGCCGCACAGCAGCAGGCCGTTGAGCAGCGGCCGGAAGGTGGTGTCGGTGTTGAGGATCGCGTGGAAGTTGTCCCACGTCGGCGGTGCGGGCAGGCTCAGTTCGAAGCTGGCCGTGGAGCTGACGGACGCGAACACCATCCAGACCAGCGGCAGTACGAACAGCAGGCTGATCACCAGCAGGACGAGGTTGACCGCGACCCGCGCGGGCCGGATCCGGCGGGGCGCGGTCCCCGCGACAGGTGCGGAACGGGTGTCCGGGTCCCGGCGGCCCGCCCCGGCCGCCGTCCGCAGATCGGTGGTGGCCATCAGCTCTCCTCCACCTTGAGCAGCTTGAGGTACACGACGGAGAACAGGGCGCCCACGACCAGCAGGACGAGCGCGATCGCCGTGCCGTAGCCGATCAGGCTGTTCTGGAACGCCTGTTGGTACATGAAGACCGGCAGGGTCTGGCTCTTGTTGCCGGGGCCGCCGCGCGTCATGGCGTAGATCAGTCCGAAGACGGAGAGCGTCTGGAGCGTGATCAGCATCAGATTGGTCATGATGGAGCGCCGGATGACCGGCAGCGTGACATGCCACAGCCGGTGCCACACACCGGCGCCGTCCATCTCGGCGGCCTCCACCAGTTCGCGCGGTACGTCGTTGAGCGCGGCGGAGTAGACCATCATCGAGAACGCGGTGCCGCGCCATACGTTGGCCAGGCACACCGCGAGGATCGGCAGGGTGTACAGCCAGTTCTGCTTCGGCAGGCCGAGCATGCCGAGTACGTCGTTGAGCGCGCCCTGCTGGTAGAAGAAGGCGTACATCAGATACCCGGCGACGACCTCGGGCAGCACCCAGGCGGCGATCACCACACCGTTGGTGAGCGCGCGCACCGGACGGGTGGCCTTCTCGGCGAGGACCGCGAGGCTCAGTCCCAGTGTGTTCTGCCCGATGACGGCGGAGGCCACGACGAACACCAGGGTCAGCCAGAGGGCGTTGAGGAAGTCCGGGTCGCCGATGGCCCGGGTGAAGTTGTCGAGGCCCACGAAGTGCGTCTCGGCGGCGCCGGTCAGCTGGGTGTCGGTGAAGGCGTCGTAGACGCAGTAGAGGATCGGCCCGGCCAGGAAGACGCCCAGCAGGACGAGGGACGGCAGCAGCGGAAGGCCGCGCAGCAGCGACTGGCCCGCGGTGCGGCCGCCGGGCGCGCGCCCCGGGGGAGCGGTATCGGCGGATGCGGCGGCGGATTTCATCGGGCGCCCTTGGCGGTGTTGCCGGAGCCGACCGCCGTGGCCAGATCCTGGTCGTAGGTCTTGGCGGCGTCGTCCACCGAGCTCTGGCCGGTGGTCACGGACTCCATGGCCTTGGTGATGGCGTTGGAGACCTGCGGGTACTTCGGCAGCGCCGGGCGGAAGTGGGTGTACTTGACCAGGCCGGTGAAGAACTTGTTGGTCGGGGTGGCGCCGAGGTACTTCGGGTCGGCGGCCACATCGGTGCGCACGGCGGTCGTCGACTCGATGATGTTCCACTGCGTCGAGTTGTCCCTGTTCTTGATCGCCTTGGTGAACTCCCAGGCCAGAGCGGGGTTCTTGGCCTTGGCCGGGATGGACCAGGCCCAGCCGCCGGACATGCTGACCCGGCCGGGCGCCTGACCGTGCTGGGTCGGCATGGCGGCGGATGCCATGGTGCTGGTCCACTCGGGCCAGGGACGCGGGCCGGTCTTCAGCCAGTTGTTCGCCAGCCATGAGCCCTCGATATTGATGGCGAGCTTGCCCTCGGGGATCAGCTTCGTGTCGGCCTCGGCCCCCGCGTTGGCGCCGAGCGCGGTGGACTTGGGCAGGCCCAGGTCCTCGCTGTAGACGGTGTGCACGAAGTCCAGCGCGTCCTTGAAGCCCCGCGAACCGGTGATCCATTTCTTGGTCTTGGCGTTGTACAGCGAGTCGTCGGCGGCCCCGGCGTCCGCCCCCGTCCCGTACAGCAGCATCTCGAAGCCCTGCATGGTGGACTGCTCGCCGCCGGCCTGGCCGGTGTAGAGGTTCATCGGGGCCACGCCCGGGAGCTTCTTCTTGATGGTCCGGGCGGTGTCGATGATGTCCTGCCAGGTCCTGGGCTGCCAGGGCGTCGCGATCCCGGCCTTCCTGAGCAGGTCCTTGTTGTACCAGATGCCCCGGGTGTCGGTGTCGTCCGGGACGGCGTACGTCTTGCCGTCGGTCGGCGAGGAGACGGCGCCCTTGGCGGCCTTGGCGAACTTGTCCCACTCCGCCCACTTGTTCACATACGCGTCGATCGGTTTGAGGTAGCCGCTCGCAATGTCGGAGTTGATCAGCGCGGTGTCCTCGTAGACCAGGTCGGGCGCGGTCGCGGGCGAACGCATCATCAGCTGGATCTTCGTGTAGTAGTCGTTCTCGGACGCCGTGACCGGAACGATCTCGATCTTCTTGCCCGGGTGGGCCTTCTCGAAGGACTGCTTCATCGAGGTGAGGAACCTCTGCTGCTTCTTGTCGTTCTGGTCCAGGTGCTGCCAGTAGACGACCTTGATCGAATTGCCGCCGCCGGCGGAACCGGATCCGCCGCAGCCCGCGGCGGACAACGTTGTCGCCACGGTGATCGCGAGGGCAGCGAGAAGCTTCTTGCGCATGGTGTTCCTCCGGGGGTGCGGCTCGTATGCCTGGCTGGGGCGTACGACTGCGGGTGGTACGGGTCGTCACTGCGGGAGGTGCGGGACGTACAAGGAGGCGGTGCGGCTCGGGAGCTGTGCGGGCGTGCGGATGACGCCGATCGTGCGGCAGGCGCTGGCGCGTGCGGGATCGTCTGGCGCATTACCTAAATCCAATGGATGGACCAAGTCAACGCCTGCTGCATAATCACGGTGCCCGAATTCCGCCGGCGGGATGACGAGTTCGTGTCCGCTGCTCGTGTCCGCTGCCCCACACGGACCTGCCCACACGGACCTGCCCCACACGGGCCTGCCCACACGGACCTGCACGGAGGAGCGCCCCATCATGCGAAGCGGAACCAACCTGCCCCGGGTGGGTGGTTACAACCAGGCCGTCGTCCTGGACGCCATCCGCACCAAGGGCCCCATCAGCCGCGTCGAGCTGGGACCGCTCACCGGGCTCACCAACCAGACGGTGTCCAACGTCGTGCGGCGGCTGCTCGACGAGGGCCTGATCGCCGAGTCGGGGCAGGCCCCCTCCCGCGGCGGCAAGCGCCGTACGCTGCTGATGCCGCGCGCCGACGGCGCCTACGCACTCGGGGTGCACCTCGACCCCGACGCCGCCGTGATCGCCCTCGTCGACCTCGCCGGATCGGTGCTGCTCAGCCGCCGTCTCCCGCTGCCGCGGCCGAGCGACCCCGAAGAGGTGGTCCGGAAGGTGGCGCGCGCCGCGCTGCGGCTCCCCTTACGCGCCGCCATCGACCGCGGCCGGCTGCTCGGTCTCGGGATCGCCGCGCCCGGACCCGTCGACGGCGTGGCCGGCACGGTGGTGGAGCCGCCGAACTTCGACGGCTGGCGGCGGGTGCCACTCGTCGACATGTTCGCGAAGGCCACCGGTATGGCGGTCGCGATGGACAACGACGCGACGGCCGCGGCGATCGGCGAGCGCTGGATCGGCGGCAGGGAGCGGTCGGACGGCTTCCTCTTCCTGTACATGGGTGCGGGCATCGGCGCCGGCATCATGCTCAACAACCAGGTCCTGCACGGCGATACGGGCAACGCGGGCGAGATCGGCCATGCCCAGATCGAAGCGGGGGACCGCCTCTGCGACTGCGGGAGCAACGGCTGCCTCGGCCCGAACTGCAACCCTGCCGCCCTGGTCGACGAACTGTTCATCCGGCACGGGCCGGCCGCCGCCCGCCGTATCGGACTCAGCGGCGAGCCCGGTGCGGCGCGCGCCGACTGGAAGCTGCTGCGGCGTGCGGTGCGCGCCGGGGACCCGGCGGCCTGCGCGGTGGTGCGTCTGGCGGGCCGCCGGATGGGGCAGGCGGTGCGCGGAGCGGTCGCGCTGCTCGACGTGAGCCGGGTCGTGCTGGGCGGAGAGGCACTCGTCGGTGTCGAGGGCGTGCTGGGTGAGGAGATCGACGCCGCGGTCAACACCACATCGGTGACCCGGGTCATGGGGAGGGTGCTGGTGGAGCCCAGCCTGATCGGCGAGACGGCCGGGGCGGTGGGCGCCGCTTCACTGGTCCTGCACGGGCGCTACGCACCGGGGTGGCGGATGCTGACGGAGATGTCGGGGTGAGGGGGTGCGCGGGGGTGTGCAGGGAGCGCGGGGGAGCGCGCCGGCGGTACGCCTGACAGCGGCGCGCCCGGTATCGGTACGCGTCGTTCCTGGCATCGTTGTCATGACCCTGGACACCCGTCACCTCCGCGTGGTGTCATGCCTCGGCGCTTCTTCCAACGTTGTACAGGCGAGGGAGTCGATGGCAATGGCCGACCGCAGCCGACCAGAGGCCCGCCCAACCGGGCCGTGGCGGAGACGACTTGTGGGTGTGGCGGCCCTCGGGCTGCTGAGCTCGTTCCTGGGGACCGTGGGTGCGACGGAGTCCGTGGGTGCGACGGAGTCCACCGCGCCGCGAGCGGACGCCGGAGCGAGAGCCGTCGTCTCGGGCGACGCCCGGTTCGAGGTGCTCTCACCCACACTGATCCGTACCGAGTACGCCGGTGACGCGCACTTCGTCGACGCGGCGACCTTCAACGCGGTCGGCCGGGACTCGTTCGCCCGGACGCCCTTCAGGAGCAGCACCGAGCACGGCTGGCTGACCATCCGCACCAGCGCCCTCTCCCTCAAGTACCGCGTAGGATCAGGTGAGTTCAGCGGTGACAACCTCACCGTGGCCGAGCGCGCGGGCGGACAGGACGTCAGTGCCCACCCCTGGCCCGCCCCGGCCCGGTGTGTGGTCGGCGAGGGGTGCGAGGCCGAGGACCTCGACCTGAGCGGTGTCGACACCGCCACCGATCACGGGGGCTACACGGGCCGTGGCTTCGCCGCCGGGTTCATCGGCACCGGGACATCGCTCTCCTTCGCCGTGGATGTGCCCGCGGCCGGGACGTACGACGTCAGCACGCGGTACGCCAACGGGACGGCCGGGGACGGCAAGCACACCACCCGGAGCCTTGGTCTCGCCGTGGACGGCAAGGACGGCACGGCGCTCGAGCTGCCCGCCACCGCGGACTGGGACACCTGGTCCGTCGCCACAACGTCCCTGGAACTGACGGCCGGTGAGCACACCCTCACCCTCACCCACACCCCGGACGACTCCGGCAACGTCAACCTCGACAGTCTCGCCGTGCACCAGCCGGGCTCGCCCTATCCCGCCCCCACCAGGGCGGTCCGGGACTGCGCCTTCGCCGCGGTGTGCGAGGCGGAGACGGGCACCCTGGACGGCCCAGCCTCCGTCGGATCCGGCCACAACGGCTACTCGGGGCGCGGCTTCGCCACCACCATGGACAGCGCCGCCGCCCATGACACGCTGCACACGGTCGGGGTGCCCGCGGCGGGCACGTACGACCTCCAGCTGCGGTACACCAACAGCACCTCGCCCGCCGACCCGGAGGAGGAACCGGTCGCCCGGCACCTCTCGGTCACCGCGGGATCCGCGCACACCACAGCGACCCTCGCGCCGACCGGCGACTGGGACTCCTGGCGGACCGTCGCGGTGCCCGTAGAGCTGACGGCCGGGGCGAACGACATCACGCTGGGCTGTCCCGACCGGACCGGATGCAGAGCCGATCTCGACACCGTCGCCGTCACCGCGCACGGTGCGCCCCTGCTCGCGCCGCACGCCCCGCTCGGCGGCTACCGCCGCGGACTGGACGGCGTCAACGGCGCCGACGGCAACCCGCGCACCACACCGGGACTGCTCTATCAGGACGGCTGGTCCCTGCTGAACGACACCGCTTCGGCGCTCTACGACCGGACGAGCGGGAAGATCACGCCGCGCCCCGGGCACGACGGCCACGCCTACCAGGACGGCTACGTCTTCGGCTACGGCCATGACTACCGGCGGGCGCTCGCCGATCTGTCCGCACTGACCGGCCCGGACGTACAACTCCCGCGCTGGGCCTACGGCGTGTGGTTCTCGGAGTACCTGGACCGCTCGGCCGACGACTACCGGGCCCTGCTGGAGCGGATGCGTTCCGAGGGAATGCCGCTGGACAGCCTCGTCATCGACACCGACTACAAGTCGCCCGACGCCTGGAACGGCTGGGAGTTCGACACGGCGAAGTTCCCCGACCCCGCGAAGTTCCTCGCCGGGGTGGCCGCGCAGGGAGTGCACAACTCCCTCAACATCCACCCCAGCATCCTGGGTTCGGACCCGCAGTTCGCCCAGGCGCAGCGGACGGCCAAGGGGAAGCTCCAGAAGGGCGACTGCGCCCCGGGCGGTGACTGCTACACCTTCGACTTCGGCGATCCCGACCAGCTCAGGGCCTATATGCAGCTCCACGACACCATGGAGCGGCAGGGCGGCGAGGTGTGGTGGATCGACTGGTGCTGCGACGACTCCCGCTCCACACTCGCCGGTGTCACCCCCGACGCCTGGCTCAGCGCGCAGTACGCCGCGCGGGGCGGGGCCTCGGGACCCGGCTTCGCCTTCTCCCGCGCCTACGGCTCCCTCCAGGCGGGCGGCTACAGCTCCCCGTCCGCCGTACCGACCGGGCCCTGGGCCGACAAGCGCACCACCCTCCACTTCACCGGCGACACCGCGTCCAGCTGGGGCACCCTGCGCCAGGAGGTCGGGTACACACCGGGCGAGAGCGTGGCCACCGGTCTCTCCGCCATCAGCCATGACATCGGGGGCCACAACGACACGACAGGGCTCCAGGGTTCGGACACCTACCAGCAGGACGGCCAGGTGACGCACACGCACAAGCTGCCCGACGACCTGTACGCGCGCTGGGTGCAGTTCGGTGCGTTCCAGCCCGTCGACCGGCTGCACAGCAACCACAGCGACCGGCTGCCGTGGCAGTACGGCAAGGCGGCGGAGGCGTCCGCGAAGAAGTTCCTGAAGCTGCGCGAGGCGCTCGTCCCGTACACGTACACGCTGGCCGACGAGGCACACCGCACCGGCACCCCGATGCTGCGCCCGGCCTATCTGGAGTACCCGCAGGAACAGGAGGCGTACGCCACGGCCGGCAGCGAATACCTCTACGGTTCGGACGTGCTGGTGGCCCCGGTGACCCGGCCGGGCGCGAAGGCGACGACCGCCGTGTGGTTCCCGCCCGGCACCTGGACCGACTACTTCACCGGCAGGACGTACCAGGGCGGGGCGACACACGATGTGACCACCGGGCTGGACACCATGCCGGTGTTCGTGAAGTCCGGCGGCATCGTGCCCACCCGCGGCAGTGCTGTGGCGAACGACAGCAAGGACCCCCGGACCGAGGTCGCGCTCACCGTCGCCCGGGGGGCGTCCGGCACCTTCGCCCTGCACGAGGACGACGGCACCCCGGCGAACGGTGGCGGCACGGCGACGACTCCGGTCCGGTACACGGAGACGCCGAACACGTCGACGCTGCGGATCGGCCCGGTGAGCGGCCGCTTCACCGGGCAGGTCACGCGGCGCGCTTGGACCGTCGATCTCACGAACGCCGGGCGGCCCGGAACGGTCTGCGTGGACGGGCGGCGGGCCGGGGCGGACACCTGGACGTACCACGCCGCGTCCCGCACGGTGACCGTGCGGGTTCCCCGCACACCGGTGCGACGGGCCGTCACCGTGACGACCGGCTGCGGGAGGGGGACGCGCGGCTGAACCGGGGAAGGGCCTCGCCGTGCTCATGAGCGGGTGACGAGGGCGGCTCCCCGGCCTGTCAGGCGGCGCCGTCCGGACTGCCGGGCCCGGAGGGGCCACCACCGAGGTCGTCGGGGGACACCCCCTCTTCGAGGAAGAGACCGGCGAGGTCGGGGCTCACTCCTTCGATGCCGTCCCGCAGGGCCTGTTCGGTCCAGATGATCTTGCCGGTCGGGGTGTACCGGGTGCCCCAGTGCTCCGCGAGTCTGGCCACCAGGAACAGCCCGCGGCCACCCTCGTCGGTGGTCTTCGCCTGGCGCAGGTGCGGGGACGTGCTGGAACCGTCCGAGACCTCGCAGATCAGGGTCCGGTCGCGCACCAGCCGTACCCGGACCGGGGGAGTGCCGTACCGGATGGCGTTGGTGATCAGCTCCGACAGGATGAGTTCGGTGGTGAAGGCGATCTCCTCCAGCCCCCAGTCGGCAAGCCGCCGGCTGGCGTCGGTCCGTACCGAAGCGACCGCCGCGGGGTCGGACGGCACCTCCCACTCGGCCACTTGCTCAGGTCCCAGCAGGCGGGTACGGGCCACCAGCAGCGCCACGTCGTCGCTCGGCCGTGGCAGCAGGACGGTGTCGATGACCGCCTGGCAGATCTGCTCCGGATCCCGCCCTGGGTGCCCGGCCAGGGCGTCCCGCAGCAGGGCCAGGCCCGTGTCGACGTCCCGGTCGCGGTCCTCCACCAGCCCGTCGGTGTACAGCACCAGCTGGCTGCCCTCCGCGAGGGGCAGCTCAGCGGTCTCGAACGGCTCCCCGCCGAGCCCCAGCGGCGGGGAGAGGGGCACATCGGGGAAGCCGACCGAACCGTCCGGCCGCACCACGGCGGGCCCCAGATGGCCTGCCCTGGCCACGTGGCAGCTGCCGGCCACCGGGTCGTAGACGGCGTACAGGCAGGTCGCCCCGGTCACCCCGGGCCACTCCTCCCCGGCGCCCTCGTCGGCGTCCATCCGGACGACCAACTCGTCCAGGTAGCCGAGCAGTTCGTCGGGGGCCAGGTCGAGGGCGGAGAAGTTGTGCACCGCGGTCCGCAGCCGGCCCATGGTGGCCGCGGCATGCAGCCCGTGCCCGACCACATCACCCACCACCAGGGCCACCCGGGCCCCGGGCAGGGGGATGACGTCGAACCAGTCCCCGCCCACGCCGGCCTGCGCGGGCAGGTACCGGTGAGCGGCCTCCACCGCCGTCTGACCGGACAGACCACGCGGCAGCAGACTGCGCTGCAGAGTGACGGCCACGGCGTGCTCCCGGGTGAAGCGCCGGGCGTTGTCCAGGCACACGGCCGCCCGTGCGGCCAGTTCCTCGGCGAAGGACAGATCATCCGTCTCGAACGGCTGCTCCTGCTCCGAGCGCCAGAAGCAGGCCCTGCCCAGCACCGTCCCGCGGGCCAGCAGCGGCACCGCGATCAGCGAGTGGATGCCGTGGCCGAGGATCTCGGCGGCCTTCCGCGGGTTGTGGGTCCGCCAGGCGTGCTCGGTCCGCAGATCGGCGATCATGGCCCCCCGGTCCGTGGCGGCGGCGGGCGTCTCCGTCTCCGCGGGCACCAGCTGCACCAGATCACCGACCGGCGCCACCGGCGCGTCGGCCCGCACCCCCCGCACCGCCACCCGGTGCATCTGCGTGCTCGCCCACCCGAGCTCCTTCCCCTGCACCACGGCGTCGGCCAGATCGACCGTGACGAGGTCCGCGAACCCCGGCACCGCCACCTCCGTCAGTTCCTCGGCGGTACGCACCACATCCAGGGTGGTCCCGATCCGCATCCCGGCCTCGTACAGCAGCGTCAGCCGGCCGCGCACTACCTCCGCCCGTCCCGTCAGCGCTGCGAGCTCCGTGGTGTCCCGCAGCGTCGCCACACACCGCGCGGGCCCCGCCGCGCCGTTCGCCGCCGGCCGCACATTGACCCCCAGCAGCCGGTCCCCGGCACGGTGCACCTCGTCGCTCGCCGGCCGCAGTGAGCCGAGCAGTTCCGTCAGCCCCGGCGTCAGCCCCAGCTCCGCGACCTGGCGTCCCTCCGCGTCCGCGGGCAGTTCGAGCAGCCGCCGTGCCTCGTCGTTGGCCAGCAGCAGCCGCCCGTCCTGGTCGACGATCACCACGCCCTCCCGCACCGCGTGCAGCACGGCGTCGTGATGCTCGTACATCCGCGTCATCTCCGCCGGTCCCAGTCCGTGGGTCTGCCGTCGCAGCCGCCGCGACACCAGCACCGAGCTGCCCGCCGCCAGTACCAGCGTTCCCGCCCCGGCGCCCAGCAGCACCGGCATCTGACGGTCCACCGCGCTCTGCACCTTCGCCACCGTGATCGCGACCGACACCAGCCCGACGACTCTGCCGTGGGGCCCGGTGACGCGGACGATCGAGTCCACGGCGGGGCCGCGGCTCGCGCTGAAGGTCCGGGTGGACGCCCCGTGCGTGATGACCGACTTGTACGGGCCGAGGACATGCTTGCCGATCAGCTTCGGGTCGGGATGGGTGTAGCGGATCCCGGAGGTGCTGAACACCACGACGAAGTCGACGCCCGTCGACTTGCGGACCTTCTCGGCCCGCGGCTGCAGAACCGCGGTCGGGTCGGTGCTCGTCACCGCCGCCGCTGTGCCCGGTGCGTCGGCGAACGCCTGGGCCACGTCGAGCGTACGGTCGCGGGCGTCCTGCGTGCCGTCGTGCCGGGCCTGCAGCACCAGCGCCACCACCGCGGCGGCGATCAGCAGCAGCGCGATGATCACCTGCAGGACGAAGATCTGACCCGCGACGCTGCGCAGGGCCGGCAGGAAGGGACGGCGCCCCCGGGTGGAGCCGAAAGACGCCTTGCGTTCACCCATGGGCCGGTCCTGCCGATCGTTTCTTCGAGTACCCGGAGGATTGCTCTGTCCGTCGGGGCGGTGGCCCGCGGACGGAACAAACAATAAGTCCCGGAATCGACCGAAATGGCTCCTTGTTCGATGGTTCGGGGTACCGGCGTCGTCGTAGGTCAGGCCGAGGCGGCGGCGCGCGGGAGTGTGGCGGTGAGGGTGCGCCAGGCGCGGGTGCCGATGTCGGCCGGTGTGCCGTCGAGGATTCTCGCCGTACGGGTCGCCGGTTCGAGTGTGACGGTGGCGAGGCTCGCCCAGCGCCGGCCGAGTGGTGCGTCCGGGTCGGGCAGGCAGGTCACCGGGGGTTCGCCGTCCCCCGTCACCAGGAGAGCGGCGAGGCGGTCCGGAGTGGCCGGCGGTTCCCGGCGGGTCGCTGTGCAGGAGGAGGTCACACGCACCGCCCTTGCCGCCCTCATCCAGGAGGGCGCCGACGCCGGGGAGTTCACCACCGGGGACCCGCTCGGGGTGGCGCTCTGCATCCTGGTCACCGTCGACGGGCTCGGCGCCTACGCCAACGACGACACCACGCTGGACCACCCGGTGCTCAAGGACATGGCCCTCACCACGGCCGAGCGCCTGCTCGGTCTCGCCCCGGGCAGCCTCCGTGCGCTGACCTGACGTATACCCGGGCCGGGGAGCCGTTCTGTCTCAGTCCCCAACTGCTCTTTTTCGCCCAGGGTTTGAGGGCGGGCCCTCGCGGTTCCGATCTCGGGGGCCCGGCCGTCAGGCTGTCACGGAGTGGCCGGCGGGAAGCCGTATCCGGTCCAGTTCGCCACGACCCGTTCCCGCAGATCCTCGGGGAAGGAGTGGCGGAAGGACGCGGTGATCCCCCGGGTGGCGCCTTCGAACTGCTCCGGCAGCAGGCAGCTCAGTACGGACTTGCCGCCCCGGCCGGTCCGCACCTCATCCGGCGTCAGATAGGGGACCATCGGGATGCCCTGCGCCTCGGGGTAGACATACTCGCCGGTGCCCGGGTGGTAGCGGGTGGCCAGGGCCCACACCACCTGGTTGATGTCGGTGATGTCGATGTCGTTCGCCACCAGGATGACCTTGGGCACCAGCCACCCGGTGTGCGATCCGAAGAGGGTGCCGGCCACCGCGTCGGCCAGTTCCCTTTCGCTCAGCCGCATCCGGGCCAGCCGCCGGATGTCGATGGACACGGCGATCCAGCAGGTCGCGGCCTCGTAGGAGCACCAGGCCAGGTCGACGGGCAGGCCGCTGGAGCGCAGCAGGTCCAGGCCGGTCGCGGAGATCATGGTGCCCCAGATGGTGTGGTTCTCCTCCGGGGGGAGGCCCGCCACACAGACCGGCAGGATGGGGTTGTCGCGGTGGGTCACCGCCTCGACATGGAAGACGGGCTGCGGCTTGCTCCCGGCGAACGAGTATCCGTGGTACTCGCCCATCGGCCCCTCCGGAGCCGTCTCGTCCGGGCTGATCCACCCCTCCAGGACGATCTCCGCGTTGGCCGGTACGTACAGGTCGTGCAGCTCGGTCCTGACCACGTCGACGGCGCTGCCGGTCAGGGCGCCCACGTAACCGTCCTCGTTCACCTCGGCGGGCAGCGGCATCCCGGCGGCGGCCAGCGCGGCCGGCGGGGCCCCGAGCACCATGGCCCAGGGGGTCGGCAGCCCCCGCTCGCGCCACATGGCGTGGATCCTGCCGAGGTGCTGCTGCGCCATCGCCGGGCCGACCAAGGTGTTCCGCCCGCCCAGCATGGTGCGGCTGACCGACCAGCTGGTCCATCGCCCGTCGGGGGAGCGCACCACATGGAAGCCGTACGTCCCGAAGTACCGGCCGCCGTCCTCCTGGTGGAGCAGCGGCACCGGGAACCGTTCCAGGTCGACGGCGTCGCCCGTCAGCACGTTCTCCTTGCACGGTCCGGTGCTCACCACCCGTGGGGGGACCGGACTCGCGTGCATCGCGGAGACGAGCCGCTCCAGCAGCTCGCGCGGTGTGGTGTCACGTGCCAGGCCGAAGTGGGCGGCGAGCCGGCCGTACCGCTGCCCGGCGACGCCGCTCAGACCGGCCGGCGCGCCGAGGATCCGGCACCCCGCGTCTCCCTCGGTCAGATTGCTGAACAGCGGGGCCGGGCCCCGCGTCTCGTAGACGCGCCGGGTGATGGCTCCGGCCTCAAGGGTGGGGCTGACCGGCCCGCGGATGTCGACCGCGTCGCCGGCGGCGAGTGAATCCTCCACGAAATCACGGAAGTTGAGGGCGCTGCCGCGTTGAGTGCCGCCGTGCTGTGTGCTGCCGTGTTCTGTCATGACGGGACCTTTCTCGGCCGATGGGCAGGGGGCCGGACCGGCGGGCAGGGGGACCGGACCGGCGCTCCACGGCTTCGGCGTAAGTGCGGGGTTTACGGGATGTGTTGCGCGGGACGGCGGTGCGTCAGATCGCGCTGCCGGCCGGCCGGGGTGACCGTGCGGGGCGGCTGTCCGCCTTCATGCCCTGCCACCGCCGGGCCTGGGGCATGTCCAGACCGAACTGGTCCAGGACACGCGTGACGATGTGTTCGACGACGTCGGCGACCGTCGCGGGGCGGTGGTAGAAGGCCGGGGCCGGCGGCATGACGACGGCGCCCATCCGCGTCAGCTCCAGCATGTTCTCCAGGTGCACGGCCGACAGCGGTGTCTCGCGGGCGACCAGGACCAGCTTCCGCCGCTCCTTGAGCGTCACATCCGCTGCCCGGCCGATCAGCCCCTCGCCGTAGCCGGTACGGATCGAGGCCAGCGTCTTCATGCTGCACGGCACGACCACCATGCCGTCGACCCGGAACGAGCCGCTGGAGATCGATGCGCCCTGGTCGTCGGGGCTGTGGCAGACCGAGGCGAGCGACTGCACCTCGCGGAGTGTGTACGCGGTCTCCTGCGCGAGCGTGGCCCGTGCCCACCGGCTGACGACGAGGTGGGTCTCGACCTCCAGCTCCCGGAGTGCCTCCAGCAGGCGTACGCCCAGCGGAGCGCCGGTGGCCCCGGTCATCGCGACGACGAGTTTCATCCCGCACCTCCCGTGTCTCTGTCGCACACAGTTATGGCGTGTACGTCCTAACGCTCTCCACGGTATAGTACGTGTACGTCCTGATCAATTCGGCCGATCGAAGGAATGGCGGCGGGACATGTCACCGCAGAACGACCAGGACCCCGGCGACCTGCTCACCGCGATCGGCGGGGTCGGGCCCCTGGCCCGCCAGCTGAACCAGGTACACACCCGCCTCTGGTACGAACAGGTCCACCAGGACCTGACCGGGCCGCAGTTCACCGTACTGAGCCTGCTGCAGGCCCGCGGCGCGATGGACCAGGGCAGCCTCGGCGCGCTCGCCAGTCTCGACAAGTCGACCGCGGCGCCGCTGCTGGAGCGGCTGCGGCGCCGCGGTCTGGTGGACATCACCAAGGACGAGAGCGACCGGCGGAGAAAGCTGGTGCGCATCACTGGCAGCGGCCGGGAGCTGGCCACCTCGCTCGCCCCCGCCGTCGCCGCAGTGAGCGAGCAGATGCTCGCCCACTTGTCCCCGCAGGAGCGGGACCAGTTCCTCGCGCTGCTGCGCCGGGCGGTCCAGGGGCCGCAGCGGTAGTCCGGCGCCGGCCGCTCCGCCGACCCGTCGAACCGCCGTTCGGGATCCGCCGGGCCCCGCGCCGTTCGGGATCCGCCGGCCCGCGCGCCGTTCGGGATCGGCTGGACCCTGCTCCGTTGAGGATCCGCTGGGCCGTTGCTCTGTTGAGGGTCCGCCCCGCGCCGTTCAGGAGCGGCGCCCGCGCTCCCGCACCCCGGCGAGGAGCCGGGCCCGCCGGGCCGGTGACGCCGCCAGGGCGGTGCCCGTCAGGGCGAGTGCGGTGGCCCCGTCCAGGACGGCACGGTCGGCGCCCGCGCTCTTGCCGTACGCGGTGAACTCGGGGGTGTGCTGCCGGGCGCCGCCCGTCTCGTAGCCGATCGTCGGGTGGATCGTGGGGACGAGCCGGGAGACGTTGCCCATGTCCGTCGATGCCATCGAATCGCCGTGCCGAGCTGTCGCCGTGCGGCCCAGTTCGCCGAGGGCCTCCACATAGGCGTCCGTCATATCGGGGTCCTGCCGCAGATCGGCGAACTCCCGGCCGTGCGGCTCGATTTCGAGCTCGGCCCCGGTGGCGAGCGCACCGGCCTCGAAGCAGGCGCGCACCCGCCGGTGCGCCTCGCCGAGCTGCTCCACGGTCCGCGCCCTGACCTCGCAGCGTGCGCCGGTGCGGGCGGGGATGATGTTCACGGCCTGGCCGCCGTCCGTGACGATGCCGTGCACCACCACGCCCGGCGGCAGCTGCTGGCGGAGCAGCCCGACGGCGGTGTGGGCCACGGTCATCGCGTCGAGGGCGTTGACACCTTCCCAGGGCGCGAGCGCCGCGTGCGAGGGCTTGCCCCGGTAGGTGATGTCCCAGGCCCCGACCGCCAGGGAGGAGGCGCCGACCGAGTCTTCGGGGGCGGCGTGCACCATCATCGCCGCGGCCACGTCGTCGAAGACCCCGGCGTCGATGAGGAGGACCTTTCCGCCGATGTCCTCCTCGGCCGGTGTGCCGATCAGCTTGACGGTCAGTCCGAGCCGGTCCGCCACGGCGGCGAGACCGAGGGCGGCGCCGACGGCGGCAGCGCCGTTGACGTTGTGCCCGCAGGCGTGCCCGATGCCGGGCAGCGCGTCGTACTCGGCGCAGAACCCGATGACGAGTTCCCCGGTTCCGCAGGTGCCGACGAGAGCCGTGGGGAGGTCCGCCACCCCCCGGGTGACCGTGAAGCCCGCCGCCGCCAGGAGGTCCCCGATCCTGGCGGCCGCCCGGTGTTCCTGGAGGGCCGTCTCCGGTTCGTCGTGCAGTCCGTGGCTGAGGCCGATGAGCTGTCCGCTCCAGGAGGCGACCGCATCGGCCACGGCCCTGCGCGCCTGCCGGGTGTCCGTTCCGTGCGTCTCCCGGACGTCCGTCCGGTGCGTGTGCCGGACATCCGTCCCGCGCGCGTCCTGAGTGCCCGTCATGCGAGTTCTCCGTTCTGTGCCACGTGCTGTACCTGCTGGGCGCTCTCCCCGTGCCTGCCGCGGTAGCGCAGCGCCAGTGCCGTACCGGCGAGGGCCGCGAAGGCGCAGGCGCCCCAGCCCCACAGGTAGCCGGACTCCGCGATGTGTGTGGTGCCGGGGCTGACATGAGCGGCGAAGAACGCGCCGATCACCGCGGCGCCGATGGCCGCGCCGAGGGAGAGGGCCAGTTCGTTGAGGCCGACCGCCAGGGCCGTCTCCTGCTCCGCGACCGCCTCGGCCGACAGGGTCCGGGTGACCGACTCGAAGAGACCGGTGGCGAGCCCCACCACCAGGGCGCAGACCACGTACTGGGGGAGAGTGCGGTGGAAGAGGATCATCCCCAGGAAGCCCAGGGCGACGAGACCGCCGCCCGAGGCGAGCACGGCGCGGTCGCCGAGCCGCCGGGTCAGGCGCGGGGTGAGCGTGGAACCGGCGAACCCGGCGGTCACCATGGCGAGCGAGATCGTCGCGATGGCCTGCGGCCCCAGGTCCATGCCGTACCCGGTCGTGGAGCGTGAGGCACCCAGGAAGAGGGCGTTGGCGCCGAGAAAGCCGATCGTGCCGAAGGAGGCGCAGAAGGTGAAGCCGCTGACCACCGCGAGCCGTGGGTTGCTCAGCATCCGCACACTGACCAGCGGGTGCGCCGAGCTCCGCTCGACCGCCACCCAGGCCGCGAGCAGGACGACCGCCCCGACGGCGAGAGCGAGCGTACGCGGTGCTCCCCAGCCCCACGTACCGCCCTGCGCGAGCACCAGGACGAGCGCCACCAGACCCGCCGTGAGCAGCATCGCGGCTCCGTAGTGGAAGCGGCCGCCGCGTGGTGCGCCGCTGGCGGGCAGCACGATGCCCGCGATCACGGCGAGCACGCCGACCGGAACGGCCGTCCACAGCCCGGCCGCCGCGTGCCGCTCGCTGAGCGCGCCCGCCACCAGGCCGCCGACCCCGATGGAGAGGAGCAGGACTCCCACCAGGAGGGAGATCCCGGTGCGGTTCCGTTCGGGTGCGCGGGAGCGCAGGATGCCCACGAGCAGCGGGAAGAAGCCGACCAGGGCGCCCTGGAGCACCACCCCGACGGCCAGCGTCACGGCGGACGGCCGCACGGCGATCAGCAGCGAACCGCCCGCCACCATCGCGACGCAGACCCGCAGGAGCCTGCGGTGCCCGTACAGGTCGCCCAGCCGGGAGAGCAGCGGTGTCATCACCGCGAAGGCCACCTGGGACAGCAGATAGATGTTGTTCTGTCCGACGGTGCTGATGTGCAGGGTGCGGCCGACCTCGGGCAGCAGCGGTGTCAGATAGCCCTGGACGATTCCGCCCAGCAGGATCACGACGGCCATCGTCGCGAGCATGCCCGGTCCGGAGCTCAGCGTTCCGGGTCCGCGTTCCGTTCCCGATATGCGTAGGGGCACAGCTTCACCTCTGGATCACTGGTGGCGGGGGATCTCTGATGCGGATCTCTGTCGCGGGGTCTCTGGAGCGGTGGCCTCCGGTGCCGACGGATCTCCGGTGCGTACGGAAGTCCGGCGCGTACCGGTCTCCGGGCGCGTCCCGATCTCCGATGCGCAGGGATCTCCGGCGTGTCCCGATCTCCGATGCGCAGGGATCTCCGGCGCGGGGGACCTCGGTGGCCGGAACCGGATGCCGTGGCTACTGTGCGGGCGGAAGCACGAACGGCCGCGAATATTCATGGATTCGTCCGCAAGGAGGGCTTGTGATGCGAGAAACGGTCACCCCCAGCGAACTCGATCTCGCTCTGGTGAACGCCCTCCAGCTGCGGCCGAGGGCGTCCTGGTCGGAGCTGGCGCCGCTCCTAGGGGTGACCGCGGGCACGCTGGCGCGGCGCTGGGAGCGGCTGAGCGCGGAGGGGCTCGCCTGGGTGTACGCGGCGCCGGGGCGGGAGTTCTCGCGCAACCGCTGTTCGGCGTTTGTCCTGCTGCGCTGTCTGCCGGGGGACCGGTCACGGCTGATGGCGGAGCTGAGCGCGCTCCCGGAGGCCGTGACCATCGAGCTGACCGGACCCGGCACCGCCGATCTGCTGCTGGACGTGCTCGCCCCGGATCTGACGGCACTCAGCCGGTTCCTCACCGGGAAACTGGACCGGATACCGGGGATCACCGCGGTGACCTGCCTGTTCACCACGTCTCTGTACGTCGAGGGCAGCCGCTGGCGGCTGCGCTCCCTGGACCCGGCCCAGCAGACGGCCCTCGGCAGCCCGTCGCCGGCGGGGGAGACGATCCGTACGCTCCCGCTCGACACCGTCGACCGGGCGCTGCTCGGCGAACTGGTCCGCGACGGCCGCCTCGGCCTGGCCGAACTCGCCGAGCGCACGGACACCAGCCCGGCGACCGTCCGTCGGCGGCTGCGCCGCCTCACGGAGTCGTCGGTCCTGACCTTCCGCTGCGACATCGCCTCCGCGCTGGCCGGGTGCCCGGTCCCGGTCTCCCTGCTCGGTCAGGTCCCCGCGCGGGACATCGGGGCCAGCCACCGGGTCCTCGCCGCCCTGCCCGAATGCCGCCTGGTGGCGGCCGTGACCGGGCCGGCGAACATCTTCGCCACGCTCTGGGTGCACGACCTCGGGGACATCCAGCGGCGCGAGACCGCGCTCTGCGCCCGGCTGCCCACCCTCACGGTGACCGACCGCATCGTCGGCCTGCACACGGTCAAGCGCATGGGGCATCTGCTCGACGAGGAGGGCCGCAGGGTGGGCGTACGGCCGATCTCCCCCTGGTAGCAGAGGAGTCGGCCGCCAGGGCCTGCCGTGCGGATCAGGGGCTGCCGTCCGCCAGGGCCTGCCGTGCGGATCAGGGTCTGCCCGGCGGACGGGAGCCCGCCCTCGGGCCGGACCGTCTCACCGGCCGAGCGCCCCGAGGACCGCGCCGGCCATGCTCCGCTCGCCGGCCGCGTTGGGGTGGAAACCGGCGGCGGCCACCGACTCCTTCGGCTCGATCCACCGCACGCCGTCCGCCTTGCAGGCGTCATGGCCGACCGAGGGGGTGTAGGTGTCCACATAGGCCGCGTCGTACACGGCGGCCTGCTCGGCGAGCATGGAGTCGAGCGCCTTCTCCTCGTCGCGGAACCACGCGAAGTCGCCCTTGGCGAGGGGGATCGTGCCGCGGCAGGCCGAACCGTCGTCGGGGACGATCACCGGATAGCCGACCAGGGCCACCTTCGCCTGCGGGGAGCGGGTGTGGATCTCCTTGAGGACCGCTTCGATCTTCGGGCCGATGGCGTTGATGCGCGAGCGGATCTCGTCGGTGCCCAGGAGGGTGTAACTGCTCTTGCAGGGCGCGCCGTTCGGCGCGAGGTTCGCGAGCAGCACACAGCGGGTGATGACCCCGGTCAGGCCGAGGTCGTTGCCGCCGATGCCCAGGGTGACCAGCGTCGTGTCCGGGCGCAGGGCGTCCAGCTGGGGCGGGGCCGAGCCCTGCCGCTGGGTCATGTCGGTGGTGTCGGCGCCCCCGCAGGTCACATCCGTCACTTGCGCCGCACCGATGGCCTTCGCGGTCAGGGACGGATAGTTCTGGTCGGAGCGGGCGCAGTTCACGTCCACCTGATCGGGGATGCCCGCCCCTGAGCTGTACGAGTCGCCCAGCGCCACATAGTGCGCCCCGGCGGCGTTTGCCCCCGTGTGGCCGGCGGGTGCGGTCGTACGGGCCGCGGCGGGCGCCGCGAGAGCCAGGGCCGCAAGCCCGGCCACGGCCAGCGGGACACCGGCTCTGGCGAGAGGCCGGCGGACGGCTGCGGCGGGCGGGAACCCGGTGGGACGGGGCACGGAACGGTGCAGCGGCATTGCTGTCCCTCATCTCGTGAGAGGCCCGGACGTACGGGGGCTGTACCGGGGCGGAGCACCCCGGGCTCGAAAACCGTAATGTGATCGGTTTATGGTCGTCAATACGCTGGAGCGCGGCGGATTTTGCTGGCCGTGGGGCGCCGTGCGGAGGCCGGGTCGCCGTGGGCGCAGAACCTTGACAGTGAAATCCGATCAATTTACGGTTTTCGCGACCGCGACAGAGCTCTGCCGCGCCCGGCCGGTACTCCTCCGATGTCGCACCGGCCGACGCCGCATCGACCGACCGGGCAGGCCGTATGACCCACCAGAAACCGCCCTCCGCGCCAGCCGCCCCCGACGGGCCCCTTCAGCTGACGCTTGCTCAGAAAGCTTCGCTGACCAGCGGAGCGGGAGACTTCGTCACCGAGACGGTGCCGGGGGTGCCGACGGTGTCCCTCTCGGACGGGCCGCACGGCCTGCGGCTGCCCAGGGGGCAGGGCGACGGCGGTCAGATCGATCTGCACAGCGCGGCCCCCGCCACCTGCTTCCCCCCGGCGGTCGCCCTCGGCAGCAGCTGGGACCCGGGACTCGCGGCCCGGGTCGCCGCCGCCATCGCCACCGAGGCGCGGGCGCACGGCGTACAGGTGGTGCTCGGTCCCGGCATCAACATCAAGCGGTCGCCACTGTGCGGCCGCAACTTCGAGTACTTCTCCGAAGACCCGTTCCTGACGGCCGAGATGGGCGGGGCGATGGTACGCGGCCTGCAAGAGGCGGGGGTGGGGGCCGCGTTGAAGCACTATGCGGCCAACAACCAGGAGACCGACCGTATGCGGATCAGTGCCGACATCGACGAACGCCCGCTGCGCGAGATCTACCTCCGGGCCTTCGAGCGCATCGTCCGCCGCGACCGCCCATGGTCCGTCATGGCCTCCTACAACGCGCTCAACGGCGTACCGGTGAGCGAGAACCACCGCCTGCTGACCGGCATCCTGCGTACCGAGTGGGGCTTCGACGGCGTGGTGATGTCCGACTGGGGCGCGGTGCGCGACCGGGTCGCCGCGCTGCATGCCGGACTCGATCTGCAGATGCCGGGCACCGGTGGGCGCACCGACCGTGAGGTGGTGGCCGCGGTCGAGTGCGGGGCCCTGGAGGCGGAGGTGCTGGACCGGTCGGTGGAGCGGCTGGCGCGCTTCGCCCGGCGTGCGAACGCCTCCGTCGGACGGGAGCGGGGCGAAATCCCGTACGAAGCACACCACTTGCTGGCGCGGGAGGCGGCGGAGCGGTGCCTCGTCCTGCTCAAGAACGACACCGCCCTGCTGCCGCTGGACCCCGGCGCCGGCCGGATCGCCGTGATCGGTGAACTCGCGCGCACCCCGCGCTTCCAGGGCGCGGGCAGCTCCCAGGTGACCCCCACCCGTCTCGACCTACCGCTCGACTCTCTGCGGGCGGCGGCCGACGGTGCGCGGGTGGAGTTCGCGCCGGGGTACGCCCTGCCGGACGGCGGTGGGCATCCGGCCGGGCACCAGGAGGCGGGCAACGCGGAACCGGCTGCGGGGGATTCAGCTACGGGTGATCCGGCCACAGTGGGCCCGCCCGCGGAGGGCCCCGCTGTGGGGGATCCGGCTGCGGGGGCCCCGGCCGCAGGAGATCCGGGTACGGGTGAACCGGCCGCAGAGTGTCCGGCTACGGGTGACCCGGTCGCGGGAGATCCGGCCACGGAGTGTCCGGCTACGGGTGATCCGGCCGCTGCTCTCGCGCTGGAGGCCGAGCGGCTCGCCGCCCGCAGTGACACCGTGCTGCTGTTCCTCGGGCTGCCCGCGCAGGACGAGTCGGAAGGGTTCGACCGCGACCACATCGATCTGCCCGAGGCCCAACTGCGCCTCCTGGAGCGGGTCGTCTCCGTCAACCCCCGGGTCGCGGTGGTCCTCTCCAACGGCGGTGTGGTCCGTACCGCGCCCTGGCACGACCGGGTCCCGGCCCTTGTCGAGGGCTGGCTGCTGGGCCAGGCGGGGGGAGCCGCGCTCGCGCGGATCCTGTTCGGTGCGGCCGGCCCGTCCGGCCGGCTCGCCGAGACCGTACCGCTGCGCCTGGAGGACTCGCCCACGTATCTCTCCTTCCCCGGCGATGAGGGGCATGTCCGTTACGGCGAGGGGGTGTTCGTGGGATACCGGGGGTATGACGCACGCCGCAGCGAGGTCGCCTTCCCCTTCGGCCACGGTCTCTCCTACACCTCGTTCGACTACTCCGGTCTCACCGTCGAAACCGGCCCGGACGGCGCGCGGCTGACCGTGCGGGTCGGCGTGACCAACACCGGGCGGCGGGCCGGGCGCGAGATCGTGCAGATCTACAGTGCGGGCCCCGAGGAGAGCGCGACCCTGCGCCCCGAGCGTGAACTGCGCGGCTTCACGGCGGTGGATCTGGAACCCGGCGAGCACCGCGAGGTCCGGGTCGAGCTGGACCGTGCCGGCCTCGCCCACTACAGCGAGCGCGAGGGCGGGTGGCGGGTGGCGGGCGGCACCTACCGTATCGAGGCGGCGGCCTCCTCCCGGGACATCAGGCTGGCGGTGCGGGTGACCGTCGACGGCGACCCGTCGCGGATCCGGCTGACAGGCCGTCACACGCTGGCGGAGTGGTTCGCGCACCCGGTCGGCGGGCCGCTGCTTCTGGAACGGTTCGCCCGCGGCGGCGGCGCGCCGGGCGGCTCAACCGCCTTGGCGGACCCGGTGATGCGGCGCTTTCTGGCCGGGATCCCGCTGGATGTGATCGCCGATTCCCCGCAGAGCCCCGTGTCCCCCCAGGACCTCAAGGACCTGGCTGCCCGCGCCGCGGCGGAGACGCCCGCTCCCGAAGGCCCGGGAGCGGGTTAGCGGGTTAGCGGAGACGGCTGCCCCCGGCTCCGCCCGTACGTACTGATCCCGGCCCGGGTGAAGGCCCGGGGCATCCGGCCCCCGGCACTCCGCTGCGGGCCGGTACCGGAGCCGTACGGGTCGACAGCCGTCCGGGTCAGCAGCCGCGCGGGCCAAGCCAGCGGGTAAGCACAGACCGCCAGTTCGGCCACCGTCTGTCACGGCCTCACCCGCTTCGGCGCCCGCTGTCACGAAGGTGTCCTCCTGGTTCTCCAGGGCCCACCAGTCGCTGGAGACGTTGTTTCCCTCGGTCTGGCGGGCCGAGGTGGCGGCCCCCAGCAGGAAGTGCGCCGGGAGCACGAGAGCGGGCCCTGCTGAGGACGTCATGCGGCCACCCGTAAAAAGCGTTCGTTGATCGGTTTTCGTGTTAGCGTACAGGCGGCGCCGGTCCCGGAGGAAGAGGCGCCCGCGCCGACGCGCAGTCCGGGCCCGGCCGGTCCGGGGCACCCGAGCGCCGTACCTGACGATTCGGCCGACCGGGCTCCCGGGCCCCCGGACGGCTGGTGGAGGCTCCATGAACGCGGTCATTCCCAGCCCCGCCGAGCGGTCCGCCGCGGCGGATGCCGGTTCCCTTCCGGCTGCCGGCCCCTGGCGCATCCGCGCCGGCGAAGGTCTGGCGCCGGTCGCCGACACGCTGCGCGCCCTGCTGGCACCGCACCTGGGCGAGCGCCTGTTGCCCGGTGACGCGCGGGCGGGGAGTGCGAGCGACATCGTCCTCTCGCTCGACGCGGCCGGTGTGCCACCCGGCCGTACCGTGGGTGTCGCGCCGGACGGCGGAGACGTACCGGCCGACGAGGCGTACCGCCTGACGGTCGGCCCCCGCTCCGTCGACTGCCGGGCACGCACCCCCGAGGGCGTCTTCCGTGCGGCGACCACGGCCGCCCAGCTGATCCTGACCGCGGGGCCCGAGGGCCTGATCGCCTGTCAGGAGCTGGCGGACGCACCGCGCTACGCCTGGCGCGGGCTGCTGATCGACCCGGCCCGATGGTTCATCACGGCCGACGAGGTACGGCACATCATCGATGTCGCCGCCCTGTACAAGTTCAATGTGCTGCATCTGCACCTCACGGACAACGAGGGCTGGCGTCTCGCCATACCGTCGGTCCCGTCCCTGACCGCACCTCCGCAGGGCGCCACGCCTGCGGGCGCCGGGCAGGATGGGCCGGGGGAGCGGAGTCACTACACCACGGACGAGTACCGGGAGATCCAGGCGTACGCGGCCCGGCGCCACATCACCGTCGTTCCCGAGATCGACCTCCCGGGCCACTGCGCCGCACTGCGCACCGCCCTGCCGGAGCTGCCTCCCGCTCCCGCGCCGCCCGGACTCGCGGGGCGCTTCCCCTTCGTACCGCCGCTCGACCTCACCGATGCGGACACCCATGCGGCGGTCTCCGCGGTCCTCGCCGATGTCTGCGCCCTGACCGAGGGGCCTTTCGTGCACATCGGCGCCGACGAGGCGGTCGGCATCACCGAGGACAGTTTCGCGGCAGGTGTACGTGAACTGCGCGCCCTCACAAGGAAGTTCGGCAAACGACCGGTGGCCTGGCAGGAGTCGTCCCGGGCCGGGACCGGGCCCGACGACATCGCCCAGTTCTGGGTCGACGTCCCGATGATGGACCTGCCCGACACCGCGGAGGAACTCGCCGAGCGGCCCCGGCTGGCCGCATCGGGCATGACCCTGGAGTTCATCAGGGCGCTCAAGAAGTTCTTCGCCCCGTCCGACCACGACGTCGAGCGGATCATCGCCGGGGGCGGCCGGGTGCTGCTGTCACCGCAGTCCCATCTGTACCTGGACCGCGGCTACGCACCCGAGGGCGGAACCGCCGATGAGGCCGCCGGCGCGGCGCACCTGGGCTTCCCCGGCTACCGCCCGCGCAGCGTCCGCCACACGGCGTCCTGGGACCCGGCCTCGTACGGCATCCCCGACGAGCGGGTGGCGGGCGTCGAGGCGACGCTCTTCGCCCATACCCTGCGCGGAATGGAGGACTTGACCACCCTGCTGCTGCCGCGCATCGGTTCACTCGCCGAGGCCGCCTGGTCGGGACGGGCGCCGGAGTGGGACGAGTACCGCACCCGCATCGCCCGGCACGCCCGCATATGGAGCGAGCGCGGACTGGTCCACTTCGCCGCACCGGACGTGCCCTGGGATGAGTGAGCCGGGGGTGCCTCCACCTCGGTCTGCGGTGGAGGCACCCCCGGCTGCGGCCCGCGGTTCCGCGCCTGCCCGGTGCCGGGCGCCGCCGCGGTCCTGGGCGCGCACCCGGGGCCGCGGGTCACCCGACCCGTGCGGCGATGGTCCGTGCGCACGCCATCGACTCCGTGTGCGTGGTGTCCACTTCCAGGTCGTAGACCACGCCCCGGTGGACCAGGTCCGCCTGGGACGCGGCCATACCGACGACCCGGTCGCCCCGCGCCACCTCGCGGTCCGCGGCGACCGCGCTGTCGCATCTGACGCCGACCCACAGCACCGGCAGACCCTCCAGCGCCCGCTGCCAGCGCCGCTGCGAGTCCGCCCCGCCGAGGAAGACCTCGTCGACGATGACCCGGGCCCCCGCGCGGGCCATGGCGGCGATCCCCTCGGTCCACGCCGCCTCCAGCGCACGGAACTCCGCCCCGACGATGATCCCTCCGTCCGGAGCGAACTCGATCCCGGCCTGTGCCGACCGCAGGGAGGCGGGCAGCGCACCGACCAGCGTGTCGACCCCGAAGGCCGGCCAGGGATCCGGCAGGACCGCCTGAAGGCACCGGACGATCCCGGACTTCCCCGCGCTGGAACCACCGTTGAGAACGATCACCTGGGTCATCACCGGCCCACAGTAGGGCCGCCGGACCCGTGCCCGAAACGGATTCCGGCGGGCGCCGTCGCAGCGGCGCCCGCGGCCGGACGCCTACCCCGCCGGTGTGTAGTCGTAGATCGACGGCACGCCCATCCCGGACTGTGTCTCGGCCTTCACGTCCTTGCCCGACACCAGCAGGAACGACGACCGGTAGAAGGGGACGAACCAGCCCTGCTGGACGAGATGCCTGTTCAGGGCGCGCGCCGCCGTGTCCGCCCGGGGGCCGCCCGCCTGGATGCGCGGGAGCAATTGCCTGACGGTCGCGTCGGTCGAGCCGAAGAGGTTGAACGTGCCGGGTGTCACCAGGTCCTGGACGGTGACCCAGTCGACCGGTGACTGGCCGATGTTCATGACCATGGCGGAGTAGGCCCGGTCCTTGTAGATCTTCTGCACGGCGCTGTTGCCGTCGAGCTGGTCCCAGACCACCTTGATCCCCACCGCCTTGAGATCCGTCGCGATCGACGAGGCGAGGGCGTCGTTGACGATGGCGGAGATCCTCGGCAGCTTCAGGGTGAACCCCTTGGCGTAGCCGGCCTGGGCGAGCAGCTTCCTCGCCTTCGCCGGGTCGTGGTCGTAGTACGTGTCCAGGCTCTTGTCGTACGCCTTGGTGTCCGTTCCGAAGACCTGGTCGGTGATCTGACCGCCGCCCCGGCGGATCTGGTCGAGCATCGTGCCGCGGTCCAGCGCGTAGTTGAGTGCCTGACGTACCTTAACCTCCCGCAGCGCCGGGGTCCGTACGCCCGCCCGGTCGAAGAGGAGCAGCCCCTGGAAGTCGAAGGTGTGCTCGGTCGTCCGGAGGTCGGTGCCGGACTTGACTGCCTCCTGCTGGTTCGCGTCCTGGAGGACGGCGGTGTCTATCTGACCCGTCCTGAGGCCGTTGACGATGGCCGTCTCGTTGTCGAAGACGCTGATCGTCAGGGTGCGGTAAGGGAGTTGGCTGCCCCAGTAGTCCTTCCTGCGCTCGAAGACGTACTTGCCGCCGACCGCCGTCCTGGCCTTGTCGAGGGTGTACGGGCCCGTGCCGTCCGGATCCGTCCTGAGGGTGCCGCCCGCCAGTTTCGCCGGGCTCGCCATCAGCCCGGCCGCGTCGCTCAGATAGAACAGCATCGCCGGGTCGGGGGCCGAGAGCCGGAGCGTCACATGGGTGGCGTCCCGCACCTCGACGGCCCGCAGGGCGCTGAGATCCTTGGCCCCGCCACCGCCGCCCTTCTTGAAGTGCTCCATATTGGCCTTGACGGCCTCTGCGTCGAACGCGGTCCCGTCGGTGAACTTCACGCCCCGGCGCAGCGTCAGCGACAGCCGCGTCCGGTCCTTGTCGTACGACCACTTGGTGGCCAGCATCGGCCGGAAGCTGCCGTCCGGAGCCCGCTTGAGCAGCGTGTCGTAGACCGCCTGGAAGTACGGCAGCGCGCTGCCGAGCGCGTCGGCCGGGTCGAGGCTCTGGGCGCCCGTGAGGGTGGCGATGTCGAGCTCGGTGGAACCGCCCCCGGCGGAACCGCCGCCTCCGCCGCAGCCCGCGAGCGCCAAGGACAGCACGGTGACGCAGGCTGTCAAAGCCCCGGTTCGAGCGGAATGCCTCATCATGTTCTCTCCGTCTGGGTGGCCGGGAAAGGGGGTGACCCGGCGGAACGGCAGCGGGCAGCCGGGCAGCGCGCCCAGCCGGAAGGCTCGTGGACTTTGAAAACCATATTGTGATCGGTTTCTGGCCGTCAATGCGTCGTCCGGAGAAGCCTGAACCGCGCGGTGCGGCTCCCCGGCGCCAAAACAGCACAAAGTATGGTTTTCGTGTGCGCGCGGATGCCAGGTCAGCGGCTCCGGTTGCCGGTCCGGTCCGGACCGAAAGGGCGTACTACGCAGCCGCCCCCGCCGGCGCCGCCCGGTCGGGGCGGAACCTGCGGGGGCGGGTGAACGCCTCGGCGGGCTGGTCAGGCGGCGTCGGCCCGGCCGGTTCCCGGGGCGTGCGCGGCGATGTCGAGCGCCGCCGTGATCCACTCGTCGAACGGTTTGCCCGTCCGGTTCGCGGCGGCGCGCCACCGCTCCATCGTCTCGCTGGCCACCTTGAGTTCAGGGAGCCGGGTCAGCGGCGTCGGACCGGAGGAACCGCGAGCGGCCCGCAGGCGCCGGCGGAGCTCCGTCTTGGACCACTTGTTCTCCTCCGCCCGCGCCAGCCACAGGTCCTGCTGGGCCGGATCGAGCGAGGCGACCTCCGCGTGGTGCTGGAAGCTGAGCTGAGGATGACGGCGGGGCATCTCGAACTTGCGGGCCGTCCAGGCGTAGTTGCGCAGGGTCTGGTAGTCCAGGCCCGCGACGTCCACCGCGCGGCGGTACCGGTCCCCGTAGCGGTCCTGCCCGTAGACCAGCCAGTCGCCGAGGCACCAGGCGAAGGAGTCAGCGGTGTGGAAGATCTTGACCCCGGCCTCCTGCCAGACGTCGAACGGCACCGCCTTCGGGAACTGCAGACCGACTCTGGTGGTGAGGATCTGGTCCTTGCGCGGCGCCTGGTACGGCCGCGAGGAGGCGACCGGCCGGGCCGCCCGGGGCGTTCCCTGCGGGAGGCCGCCGTGCCGGCCCGCCGTAGGAGGGCAGGGGGCCGCCGCCGAGCCGATCCTGGCCAGGGTGCGGCGTTCGTCCGGTGCGGTTACGGGTCCTCTGGTGCTCGTCGTCACGATTACGTCCGTCCATCGTCTGTCGTCCCATGACCGATGGGCGGCAGCGCGAGCACTGAGTCTCGTTTCCCCCGCTGCCCCCAGCCCCTCACCCGTTGGGCGAATCGGGGCTTTCCCTCAGGATGGTGGAGGGGGCAGGGCTTCACCAGTGTTGCCATGTTGACTGAATGAGGAAACGGTCCGGACCAGTGCCCGACCCTTACAGCCGGGTGCCGGGCCGGTCGCGGCCGGCCCTCCCGGAGTGCCCCCCGCGGGGCAAGCCGGCCCCCCCGCCGTTCCCGGCCCCGGGCGCCCCGTCCGCCGCGCGGAGGAGGGGCGCGGGGGGGGGGCGCCCC
>NZ_JBHYWP010000015.1:92325-95611 GCF_042751845.1 Streptomyces sp. NPDC059398
AGCTGGACCGCGGGGTCGCTGCTGCGCGGGGGGGGCCCGCGCGGGGGGGGCGGGCGGGGGCCGCCGCGCCCCGGCGGCTCCCCCGGGGGGGCCACCCCCCCACGGCGCGCCGTTCCCGTACGCGGTCCGGCCGTTCGGCCGCTGTCAGAGCGGTCCGGGGGGCCTGGCGCCAAGGGTGTCGGCAACCCCGGCCAGACGTCCGCGCAGCAGCAGCGACTCCAGCGCCGCGGCCGTGACACTGCGGGAGTTGGCGGGCCCGAACCGGTCGGGCCAGTCGCTCAGCACGACCAGCCGCGGCACCGCCCGGCGGGCACGCTGCGGCGGCCGGTGCGGGACGGTGACCGGTGCCGGGTCGTCCAGCGGCTCGGCGTGGTGCAACGCCTCGTGGATGTCGGGTACGGCAAGTCCCCGGGTGAAGCGGAGATAGGCGGTGTGCGCACTGTCGCGGGGCAGATCGCCGCGGAGGCTGCCCAGGCTCAGGGCCCAGCGTTCGTTCTCCTCGCGCGCCAGACATCCGTACCGGGGAACCCCGTCGGACGGTGCGGCGACGACCGCGATGTCACTTCCGAGCGCCCCGGCCGGCAGCCGGTAGCGCCGTATCACATAGCCCCCGCCGGACAGCCCCGCGCCGCCGCCCCGCCCGGCGGGGGCCGCCCCGGAGAGCCAGACCGAGGAGTGCGGGGCAGCCCCCGACGCGTCCACGACCAGATCCGCCTCGACCACCTGCTCGTGCTCGCCCTGGGGCCGCACCCGGACCCCGGTCACCCGGTTCCCGCTCGGGGCGAGCACCAGCCCGGTCACGGTCGAGCTGTCCACGATGCCGACGCCCGGCCGGGTCAGCAGCCGCCTTCTCAACTCCCGTACCAGGAAGGCCCGGCTCATGGAGATGCCGGGCTGTCCGGAGTCCCGGCGGTCGAGCGGGCTGTCCCCGAGGTACCAGCGGCAGCCGCCCAGCAGGTCGGCCGCGGGCGCGCCCGCGGCCCGCAGCGCGGCGAGGAAGCCGGGGAGCAGCCGCTCCACCGCCCGGTCGCGGAGCGACAGGATGCCCAGCGTCTGGAGACGCCGGCCGTACTCGGGCGCCGTGTCGTCCCCCGTGACGATCCGGTCCTGTTCGAGGAGGGTCACCCACGCGTAGAGGTCGGCCAGGGCGTGCGCCGCCATCAGTCCGGTCGCGCCCGCGCCGATGACGACAGCGTGTCCGCGCGCGCTCAGCATCGGCGATTCCGCATGGTTGTGAAACGTCCTCTCGGCGGCGAAGGATGGGTGACACACCCCTCGCGGCCCGGAAGTCCGGACGGCCCACCGCCGTAACGGGGAGAGAGCGCACGGCTTTTCCACCTCGTGGGCTCTCGCGGCTCCAGCCGGCGACCAGGCGGTCTGAACGGCGATGATGACCGACCGTCGCCCCGAAAGCCAGGGGGCGCCGGCGCACCCCGCCGTGCGGCGTCACGGCCCGCGGACCCGGCCCGGCCGCGTCCCGCCGGGCCCGCCGGCCGCCGGGAAATCCACGAAGCACCGTGCCGTGCGGCGGAGTTGAGGAGGGCGGGCGGACCGGGGGTGTGACTCCGGCCGGGAGCTTTCCTGTGGACACCGTATGTCACGGATGACTAATATCCGAGATGTACGTGAATACCGTCCGTAGCGGACCAGTGAGCAGAGCGTGCGCCGGTACACGGGCGGCGGCGCTGGAAAAGGGTGTGACGTCATGAGCGACACGGACGCGGCCGTCCCCGCCCCGGTGGCGGCGGCAAAGGGACCGGAGAAGGAGGCGCCCGCCGGGAACGGGCGCATGCTGGCAGTGCTGTTGACCGCGATGTTCATGGCGCAGTTCGACTTCTTCGTGGTGAACGTCGCCGCACCGTCGATCTCGCACGAACTGCACGCGGGCCCGGTCATGCTGGAGCTGATAGTCGCCGGTTACGCGTTCGCGTATGCGAGCGGTCTGATCACCGGCGGGCGACTGGGCGACCTGTTCGGCTACCGCAGGCTGTACATGGTGGGCATGGTCGCCTTCGCCTTCGCCTCACTGCTGTGCGGGATCGCCCAGGAGCCGTGGCAGCTCGTGGCCGCCCGGCTGCTCCAGGGGCTCACCGGGGCCATGATGGTCCCTCAGGTGCTGGCGACGATCACCTCGACGTTCGCCCCGCAGGACCGCCCCAAGGCGATGGCCTGGTTCGGGGTCGCGGGCGGGCTCGGCTCCGTGTCGGCGAACGTGCTCGGCGCCCTGATGCTCGACGCCGATCTGTTCGGCCTGGGCTGGCGGGTGATCTTCCTGGTCAACCTGGTGGTCGCCGCCGTGGCGATCTTCTTCGCCAGGCGGTACCTGCCCGTCATGACCCCGCCCCGGCGGCAGCGGCTCGACCCGCTGGGCGCCGCGGGCGTCGCCCTCACCGTCGCGCTCGTCCTGGTGCCGCTCTCCCTCGGCAACGACGAGGGCTGGCCGGCCTGGACGTTCATCTGCCTGGTCGCGTCGGTGCCCGCCGGTCTGCTGACGCTCCGCTGGCAGAAGGCCGTACGGGAGCGCGGCTCCACACCGGTGCTCGATCTGACGCTGCTGCGGATCCGCTCGTACGCGTCGGGGGTGCTGGCGGGCGCCGCGTTCCTCGCCTACTTCGCCAGCTTCATGTTCGCCCTCTCCCAGTACCTCCAGGTCGGCCGGGGCTACTCACCGCTGCATGCGGGTCTGCTGGTGACGTCGAGCGCCGTGATGTTCTCGTCCAGCGCCATGGTCGCCTCCCGGCTGATGCGCCGGTACGGGCTGCGGGTGGTGGTCGTCGGCGGTGTGATCACCATGGCCGGACTGGCCTCGCTCGCACTCCAGCTGTACTTCTCCGGAGTGGACACCACCGTGCCGGGACTCATCGTCTCGATCATGCTGACGGGCGCGGGGAACGGCGCCGTGCTGCCCCAGCTCATCGGCGCTTCGATGCTGGGCATCAAGCCGCAGCAGGCCGGGATCGGCGCGGGTGTGCTCAACACGGCCCAGCAGTTCGGGAGTTCGGCGGGTGTCTCGCTGGTGGGCGCCGTGTTCTTCTCCATCGCGGGGCCCGCGGTGGCCACCGGCAGGGTGTCCGGGCCGCACTACGCACGGGCGATGGAGGTCGCGGCGGTCATCGATATCGCTCTGGTGCTGATCGTCACGCTGCTCATGGCGTACAACAAGCGCTCGTCCGACCGGCTGCGGGCCGCCCGCTAGTGCCACGGCAGGCAAGGTTTGCCCCGTCGCGACGCCCGGCACGCACTCTCGCCGCACCGGCCGAAAGCCCAAGTACGTCCAGTACGAGGA